>JADGDH010000021.1:9840-34492 GCA_016745015.1 Colwellia sp. | reverse complement strand
AAGATTTTACAGATTGGCTGATTTTTTAACATACTTATATGACAGAAATACTGTTTTAAGATAAGTTAACAAAAATACAATGATATATCTAAAGGGATTTTCCATTACCTCCCATAATTTCAATTTTAATGTTTGTATTTTTTAATATGAACTCAAGCTGTTATCATAGCGCTAATTTCATTTTCTTAACATGAGTAAATACATGTCGATAAAACCTTTAGAACGCATTACCATTGAACCTAATTCCCCTGCAACATCATGTGTTATCTGGCTTCATGGTCTTGGTGATTCAGGTGACGGCTTTGCGCCAATTGTTCCTGTGTTAAATTTACCCAAAAATCATGGTATTCGTTTTATTTTTCCTCATGCACCAGAGCGAGCAGTAACAATTAACCAAGGCTATATTATGCGTTCTTGGTACGATATTAAAAGTATGGATTTGCATAGCCGTGCTGACATGTCCGGCGTACTTGAATCTGAAAGTGCAGTATTAGCATTAATTCAGCAACAAATAAATTCGGGCATTCCTGCCAATAAAATTGTTTTAGCTGGGTTTAGTCAAGGTGGTGTAGTGGGCTTATTTACTGGTTTACGTTTTTCACAAACATTAGCAGGAATTTTAGCGTTATCATGCTATTTACCCACCGCAAACAAACTACCTGAGAGCTGTCACCAAGCTAATAAAGCGACACCTATTTTACAAAATCATGGCGAGCAAGACGACGTTGTACCAATGAGTTCAGGAAAAATGGCTAATCAATTACTTCTTGATGCAGGTTATAAGGCAAAATGGCAGTCTTACCGTATGCCACACAGTGTACTGCCCGAGCAACTGAGTGATATTTCTGCTTGGCTTAAAAGCGTATTGCTTGCTTAACTATTATTGATTGTATAATTTATTTCATCCCACACAACGGCTATCAATAAAAATAATAGGAAGTAACATGTCCGAATATATAGTTAGTCAGATGCACATTGAAGCCGCACGTAACTCTACCGACGATTTTAATCTTTTTCATGATAAAAATCGTTGGGATAAAATAAAGAATAACCCTTTTCAAGGTACTATTGCACTCGGTTTTCAACTAGGTTGCTTTGTGGAAGACCAAATAAACAAATCACCTAAAAACTACGATAAGCAACTAAATAACGCTGAAAAGGCACAAGTTAGTAATACACCACTTAACTTTAGTCAATACGAACTCCTTTTTACCGGCGCGGTTAAGCCCGGTGATAGCATTTCTCTTATTGTGCGCGACGGACGCCTTTCAGCTACTTCCGGTATCCAATGCTTTTCCAACCGTATAGCGCTTAAATCTAATGGAAAAACTGTATTACTGGGGTATAAGCGTCAAACCAGTGATCATATTATTAAAGGCATTACTCCACTTCCTGAGTTTTCTGAAATTATAAACAGTAACGATCGATCTTTTATCACCTCTAAACAATATTTTGTAAAACGTAAATACATGATTGTAGGCAATGCTAAAAATTTTTTAACCAGCTCTTTTGCCGAGCAATCTGAATACATAGATGAGTTTATTGATAAAGTGAGCTTTCCTGAAATGTATCCACTGAGTTTATTATCATCGGCATTATTAGAACGTGCACAAGCGGCTGGGAAGGATCTAATTAAAGAGCCTATGATTTACATCTCACATAAGCTATCTATCAATAAAGTTATATTAAATACCCTTAAAAGTAATCACTCTTTAAATATATTAGTGAGCCCACCACAAGTATCAGATAATAATTCAGCATATGTAACACACAAATGCACCTGTGTACTATCTACACAAGAAATACTCTTTCATGCCGAAATACAACTAGCACCGCTGTCTTCATTATTGAAATAACCAAAGGGATATTCTGGCAACAACGACTCTACCATAGGGAGATGGTAGAAATGATCCAAAACCTACAAATAAAACAACACATGAAAATATCTCATGTATCAATGAAGTAAAATCAATTTTATTCATGTAACGAACCAAGTATAAAACACACTCTGCTTTTAACTTTAGACCATATTGCAATTAATTATCAATTAAGCCTTTAGGTATATACCAAAAAAGACGATGAAGACAATTGACTGGAAAAATCAAAAAGAAAATTAAAAGCCCCGAAAGATCATGAAATATATTTAGGTTTTATCTCAGAAAATAGGATACCAGATCACAATGAATAAAGACTTTACATTTACTATTAAGAGCATTTGTCTCGATGAAAACTATCACCCCTCTGACAATACGCGTATTACAACCAACTTTGCTAATTTGGCGAGAGGAAGTTACCGTCAAACGAACTTGCGCAACGCTTTAAAGATGATTGACAATAGTTTTAATTCCTTGGCACATTGGGATAACACCAAAGGAGATCGTTATTCTATCGAACTTGACATCATTTCCGTTGATTTGGATATTGAAGGCAGTGGCCAAACCTTCCCATCAATTGAAATATTAAAAACGAATATTATTGATCATAAAACTAACAAACGCATTGAAGGGATTGTAGGGAATAATTTTTCCTCTTATGTGCGAGATTATGATTTTAGCATATTGCTGTTGGATCATAATAAGAATCAACCCAAATTTAGCATTCCAGATGATTTTGGCGATCTACACGGAAATATTTTTAAATACTTTGTTAACTCAGATACTTACAAGAAATACTTTAAGAAAAATCCAGTTATCTGCCTGAGTGTTTCAGATAACAAAACCTATTATCGCACTGAAAATCAGCATCCTGTATTGGGTGTTGAATACCAGCCAAATGAATCTTCTTTAACTGAGCAGTATTTCAAAAAAATGGGCTTACAGATTCGTTATTTTATGCCTCCAAATAGTGTTGCACCTTTGGCTTTTTATTTCTTTGGTGATTTACTTAATGATTACACTAGCCTTGAGCTTATAAGCACTATTAGCACAATGGAAACTTTTCAAAAAATCTACCGACCTGAGATTTATAATGCTAATGCTGTTGCAGGAAAGTCCTATCAACCAAATTTAAAGAACCTAGATCATTCATTAACTCAAATTGTTTATGATCGAGAAGAGCGTAGCAAGTTGGCTAATGAGCAAGGAAAATTTACTGAGGAAAACTTCATCAAGCCATACCAAAGCGTGCTTGAGCAATGGTCTGCTAGTTTCGCTCAATAGCTACGCTCAACAATTAAACCAAAATATACGGCATCATTTATTATGAAAACATTATTACCTACATCAACAGCAGGCAGTTTACCGAAGCCCTCGTGGCTTGCACAACCAGAAGCGCTATGGTCACCTTGGAAATTGCAAGGTGAAGAATTAATTGACGGCAAACAAGATGCATTACGCTTGTCATTGCAAGAACAGCAACAAGCAGGTATTGATATTGTCAGTGATGGCGAGCAAACCCGCCAACATTTTGTTACTACGTTTATCGAGCACCTCAACGGTGTTGATTTTGAGAAACGTAAGACCGTTAAAATTCGTGATCGCTATGATGCAAGTGTGCCCACGGTTGTTGGTCCTGTGTCTCGGCCAAAGTCCGTTTTTGTTGAAGATGCCAAACTTTTACGTCAGCAAACCAACAAGCCTATTAAATGGGCGCTGCCAGGCCCTATGACAATGATAGATACGCTTTATGATGAGCATTATCAAAGTCGCGAAAAATTAGCTTGGGAATTTGCCAAAATCCTTAATCAAGAAGCCAGGGAGTTAGAGGCAGCAGGTGTTGATATTATCCAATTTGATGAGCCTGCATTTAATGTGTTTTTTGATGAAGTTAATGAATGGGGTATTGCTTGCTTAGAGAGAGCAATTAAAGGGCTTAAGTGTGAAACGGCTGTACATATTTGCTATGGCTATGGTATCAAAGCCAATACAGATTGGAAAAAAACGCTGGGGTCTGAGTGGCGACAATATGAAGAAGCTTTTCCCAAGCTGCAACAGTCTAATATCGATATTATCTCGCTAGAATGTCATAATTCTCATGTTCCAATCGAGCTACTTGAACTTATTCGAGGTAAAAAAGTGATGGTAGGTGCCATTGATGTCGCAACCGATACAATTGAAACACCAGAGGAAGTAGCCAAAACCCTACGAGAGGCACTTAAGTATGTAGATGCCGACAAACTTTACCCTTGTACTAACTGTGGCATGGCCCCTTTATCTCGTGATGTAGCAAGGGAGAAATTAAATGCGTTAAGTGCAGGTGCAGAAATAGTCCGAAAAGAATTATCCGTCAGTAAATAATAGATATACCCAAGCGACTTCAAGCTGCATGATGCGCAGCTGGGTATACCATTTACTGTATGCAATACCCTTTGAATAGATAATTAGGTCTTTATCACTCTTACATAATAGAAATGAAGAATAGAAATGAAGAATAGAAGTAGTAGTTAATGAATATCATTGAATTTATAACAAATAATATCCCTACACTTTTGGCATTGGTTGCCACAGGTGTATTCGCAGGAATTTTAGCAGGCTTATTAGGCGTAGGTGGCGGTATCGTAATAGTACCTGTGCTATTTTTTTTATTCCAGAGCTTTGGCGTATCACCAGAGTCTGCGATGCTAGTTGCGACAGCAACTTCACTGGCCACTATAGTACCAACGTCTATTAGCTCAATTCGTTCCCACAATAAAAAAGGTAATGTGGATTTTAACCTGCTCAAACGTTGGGCTGCATTTATTCTTGTGGGTGTATTGGCTGGTAGTTGGTTAGTGACTCGCGTTGAGGGTACTATACTTACTATGTTGTTTGGGGTGATAGCAGTCTTATCGGCACTAAACTTGTTATTCAGAACTGGAAAATCCGCTCTGTATCAAAAACTACCTGATACTGCAGGGCAAACGATTATGGGCACATCTATTGGTTTTTTCAGTTCTATGGTGGGAATTGGCGGCGGCACTATCTCGGTTCCCTTGCTCACGTTATATAACTACCCTACCCACAAAGCTATTGGTACAGCCTCCGCAATAGGGTTAATCATTTCGTTACCCGGTGCGCTAACTATGTTAACACTGGGCAATACACCAATTGATGCTCCTGCTGGTACATTTGGCTTGGTCAATTTATTTGGCTTCATTTGTATTGTGCCGCTAACGGTAATATTCGCACCTGTAGGGGCATCACTGGCAGTAAAATTAGATGCAGCGAAACTGAAAAAAATCTTTGCCTTCGTATTACTATTTACTGGGTTACGTATGTTGGCGCAATTTTTCTTATAGACTTTATTCCTATTCTAATAGGAAGTAACTCGATTGATGAAATGATATTATTTTATCAATGAATGAATATAATTCATCATAAAACTAAAAATAGGAGTTAACAGGTGTTAGAGAGGATCCATTTAGAAATACTAACCGCGATAAAAGAACATGGAACCCTGACTAAAGCAGCTGATTCGTTGCACTTATCCCAATCGGCATTAAGTCACAGTATCAAGAAATTAGAAGGTCAAATTGCTACTCCAATATGGAAAAAAGACGGTCGAAACCTACGCCTTACCACTGCTGGAGAGCGCATTCAAACGCTTGCTAATAGAGTATTGCCTCAGTTTATACACACAGAATTATTACTAAATCAGATTGCAAAAGGTGAAATGGGATCACTACGCATTGGCATGGAGTGCCATCCGTGCTATCAATGGCTACTTAGAGTAATTCAGCCTTATTTAGAACAGTGGCCAGACATCAATATGGACGTGAAACAGAAGTTCCAGTTTGGCGCTTTAGGTGCATTACTTAGCTACGAAATAGATGTACTGATTACACCAGACCCGCTCTTTAAACCTAAAATAGACTACATACCCGTTTTTGACTATGAACATAGGCTCGTAGTTTCCACGTCTCACAAACTTGCAAAGCAAGATTTTGTATTACCCGAACAATTAAGTGAAGAAACCCTGTTTACATACCCTGTTGAACCAATGAGGCTCGATATTTTTAGTCAATTCCTTAATCCAGCAAAGTGTTCAGTAAAGAAACACACAAATATTGAAACAACTGAGATCATGTTACAAATGGTTGCCGCGGGTCGAGGTGTTTGTGCCTTGCCAGGCTGGCTAGTAGATGAATACTCAAAATCAATGCCAATCAAGAGTATTCGTTTTGGAGAAAAAGGTATTGGTAAACAGATCTTTGTAGGTATTCGAAAAACCGACCAGCATATTGACTATTTAAACGATTTCATTGCTCAAGCTAAAAAAACAAAATGATCAAGTTAGCCCCAGTGGATAATCAAGCAGTTAGACGACAATTTAGTTATATCAAAGGCGGATGTAGAAGATAAATTCTCAGCCTGCTCGAAGATTTCTTTTATACTTCATCGCGGCTTACTTGTGGGTAACCGAACGTGTCCGTCTGGGAATCACACATCGAGTTAGGTGTGCTTTACCAGACGTTCACTTTATATTCATTACAGCACTGCTTAATTGCGCGCTTACAAATATAGTCTATTTCGTCTCAAAAACCTTACCAACTTCCTCTGATAACTGAGGTTCTGTTGTGATACCTACACATGAACAGTTTATTTCACTCAAAATATACTTGTCGTTGCCCAAATTATCATAGTCAAGAATATAATCCATTGTCCAAAGTAGTGGAAAATCTTTACCTTGTAGATATGGTTTGATATCTTCAAATGCATTTATAGTTAATTTTATTATATCTTTCCATTTTGGATTATCTGGTTTGTCATATTTATATTTTGCACCACTAAAGAGTGTTGCAGAAAACTCGCCTTCCTGAGGTTTTTTATGTACAACACTAGCAGGCTTATCGTTGATGATAAGTACACGAATTTCTCCTTCACTGATACGAGGTAGAAAACGACAATCTACAAAGCCACTTTTGTCTTTGAAATAACCTAACTCATCTTCATCAATATCATCATCAAATTTCTCTTCAAATGCTGAGAGAAAGTCGTCTATATCATCGTAATAATATTTAACATTGTTAACTGCTTCTGTTGATACGATACTACCGTCATCTTGCAACCTCACTAGATAAACCCCTTCTCCAGTAGAACCGTAATTAACTTTCAAAACACGAATCGCATCACGCTTAAGTTCGCTTGGGAAAACATCTTCAAATTCTTCATAAGTATGGTAAAACTGTGTATCTGTATCACAAAATGGAGTTTTTCGTAGTTTGTAGAGTATATCTTTGAAATCAAGGTTTATCATAACATCGGGATGGGTATGGACTTGCATTCCAGCTTTTCCAAGTGTATCTAGAAACTGAAAATAGTCATCAACACGCTTGAGGTTACCAGGGTTGATACGACTAATGATAATCCCCTCTTTTTCTTCGATTACTTTAAGCAGATACTCTATAAGTGCTTTACGTCGTTTATGGGTATAAAAAACAATTTCACCGTCACACTTTGCATGTTTTTCAATTGCTCTTAAAATCACTTTTGTATCGGGTCTAAACTGGTCTGGTCCCTTGTCACTTCCCTTGGAGTATTCGATAATAACTGCGTATTTTTCTTTTTTCATAAATAATCCTATTTTTTAATTAAATTATGTTAGTCCAATTCACAAACCATTATTTTCTGCGAACCGTCATTAAAATCAAACAGTAAAAACTCACTCCAGTCATGCTCATAAGCTAGGTTTTGTAACTCATCTTCAGCAAACATAGATTCGAGTAATACTTCATCACAATCGCCAAAAAGAGAAACAAGCATGCCTTGATATCCGTAGTCTTGTGCAAATAATATCTTTTTTTATATTTTTTTGAGGTTTTCTGTATTAGATAAACTCCTTTAAGATGCAGAAATCGTAATCAAACTTGATGACAGTTTGATTACAAGAATTAATTTAAATAATTTAAATAATTTAATTTTTGTAAAAATATTGTGTCCTATTTGTAATTGAAATGTTATCAAAATCAAAAAAAAAGGGGCAGACTCTGACCCTTTTGATAGATACTTAGCGTATAGTACGATTAATTAAAATTTATTAATCAGCCAAGTAACTGTGAAGAAACCCATGATGAATGCCCAGTTTATTAATAGCATTAGTAAGATATCAAAAAATAACTGGCAGGCTCTCAATACTTCTTATTGCCCTTTCTTACATTATGATTTCTTTCAAGCTATAGAAAACAGTCACTCTGCATGTATAGATAAAGGCTGGGAACCCCATCATTTATTATTGCATAGTAATAATGAACTCAAAGCAATATTGCCCTTGTATCTTAAACAACATTCTTGGGGTGAATATGTTTTTGATTGGGATTGGGCAGAAGCGTTTCAACGTAATGGTTATTTTTATTACCCTAAATTAGTCAGTACATATCCTTTTACCCCTGTACCCAGTAATAAGTTACTTTCAGAAGACGTGCATATTAAAGAGTGCTTTTTTCATTTAACTGAATATTGTCAACAACAATCAATTCATAGCTGGCATTTGTTGTTTTACCCTGAAGTTGCTGAATTACCTGAAGATGTTTATCATCGTAATACGGTACAGTTTCACTGGTTTAATCGTGGTTATGCTAATTTTGATGATTTTCTTGCAACATTCACCTCTCGAAAACGAAAAAACACCCGTAAAGAAAGAGCCTCAATAGCACAACAAGGTATTGAAATTCGACAAATCATAGGGACAGAAATAACGCAAAAAGAGTTAGATTTTTTCTATTTAACTTATCAATTAACCTATTTAAAAAGAGGACATACGCCACATTTAACTAAGGCGTTTTTTCAACAAATTATTGCGTCAATGCCAGATAAAATTTTACTGATTATTGCTAGTGCTCAACAAAGCTATTCTACAAATGATACAAAGAGCAATGCCACAAAGCATGTCGCTGCTGCTTTATTCTTTTTTGATCAACACCAGCTTTATGGGCGATATTGGGGATGTAGTGAGCATTTTGACAATCTACACTTTGAATTATGCTATTACCAAGGTATTGAATTTTGCATTAAGCATAAATTAGAAAAATTTAACCCTGGCACACAAGGTGAGCATAAAATTCAAAGAGGCTTTGAGCCTGTACTCACTCATTCATACCATTGGATAAAAGAACCGGCTTTTAGACCTGCGATCAAAGATTTCTGCCAACAGGAACGTTTGCAAATGCAGCATTATCAATCTCAATGCACTCAAGCATTACCTTTTAAGAAAAACGAGTAAGCGATTATTAGCAGGTAACGTATGATCATCACTAAGCGTTAATCCCACAGATAGCGCTAGTTTTTTAATAGCTTCAAAGTCACGAATACCACTGTTTTCATCTCTATTTTTTAACCAAAGATCAAACTGAGCATTACTTTCACTGGTATATTTCCCCTGATAATTGAAAGGACCATAAATACATAAAGTACCACCTTTTGCTAAATGCTTAGCGGCATTATCAAAAAAGGCAGTCACTAATGACCAACTAATAATGTGTAATGTATTTGCGGTAAAAAGGCCATCTACTATATCAATAGGCCAAGCGTTGTTTAAATCTAATGTTACAGGGCGCAATAAATTAGTTAATGAGGATTCATCTATCCATTGATTAATACCAGCATGATTGAATAATAGCTCACTTGTTTGCCACATAAGGTTAGGTAAGTGTTGAGCAAAATAAACCGCATGTTGTCCACTACCAGAGCCAATTTCTACAACATTTTTCGTTTCAGCAAAAACTTGCTGTAATATGGTTAATATTGGCTGTTTGTTATTTTCACATGCTTGAGAAAAAGGTTTGTTCATAAGTTCCTTATTTTACGGTTAAACTAATCAAATAAACTAACGTTGATCAGCGGCTTTATCGAATTGTAATTCACAAAGCCGTTGATATAGTTTTGAACTTTTTAATAATGATTGATGATCACCTGTATCAACAACTCCCCCTTGATCCATCACTACAATTAAGTCAGCGTCAACAACCGTGGCTAAACGATGCGCAATAATCAATGTGGTACGATTAGCCATTAATTCATTCAACGCCGCTTGTACATGATATTCACTTTGGGCATCTAATGCGCTGGTAGCTTCATCAAGTAATAACACTTCGGGATCTTTTAAAATAGCTCTAGCTAAAGCAATACGCTGTTTTTGTCCCCCCGACAACCGTACACCTTGCTCACCTAGAAAACTGCCGTAACCTTGTGGAAGCTGCTCAATAAACTCATGGGCATGAGCACGTTTAGCTGCTGCTATCACTTCTTCATCACTTGCTTCTTGTTTACCATAACGAATGTTATGCCAAACATCAGAGCTAAATAAAATAGCGTGTTGTGGCACCATTCCCATTGCATCACGTAAATCGATTAGTTTAAGTTCAGTAATGTTTATACCATTGAATTTCACTTTTCCTTGCTGAGGATCATAAAAACGCTGCAACAGTTCAAATAGAGTGGTTTTTCCTGCACCAGAAGGGCCAACTAAAGCCACTATTTTTCCTGTTGGTATAACTAAATTAATATTGTTAAGCGCTAAGCTATCAGGGCGAGATGGATAAGAAAAGTTAACCTGTTCAAATTCAATTACTGTCATTTTATCCTTAGCCATTAATCTTGGAGAGCTCAATTCGGTGATTTCGCTTTCTATTTCAAGTAATGCTAATAAACGGGTTGCCGAACCTGCCGCCCGTTGTAACTCACCATAAACCTCCGCAACGGTTGCTACCGACATAGCGACCATAATAGCGTAAAAGACAAATGCACCTAATTCCCCTCCCGTCATTTTTCCTGCTAAAACGTCCATTCCTCCCATCCATAACATGCCACTAATAGCACCGAAGGTTAAAAAAATAACTACCGCGATCAGAAGTGATCGTTGTTTAATCCGACGTTTAGCAACTTTAAAAGCTTTTTCAACTTCACCTGCAAAAGCTTCTCGTTCTAAATTTTCATAGGTATAACTTTGCACTACTTTTATGTTTTGAATAATTTCTCCTGCATAGGTACCAATATCGGCAATAGCATCTTGAGAGCTAGCAGCTAAAAGCCTGACCTTACGTCCATAAATAATCATTGGCACTAATATTACAGGCACGCAGCAAATAACCACTAACGTTAGCTTTAAACTTGTTATTAGTAACATAATTAAGCCACCAATTAACATCAGCATGCTACGTAGTGCCATTGAAAAAGAAGAACCAATAATAGATTGTAATAATGCAGTATCGGTAGTTAAACGAGACATTAACTCACCACTTCTATTTTCTTCAAAATAGCTAGGGTGCAAGGTAACAATACGGTTGAAAACAGCCTTACGAAGATCAGCGCTTACACGTTCACCTAACCACGACATTAGGTAAAAGCGACTAAAAGTACCAACGGCTAATAAACTGATCAAACCAATTAGCATTAAAATGGCTGAACTTAACTGCTCTTTTGAACCAGCAATAAAGCCACTGTCGATAACAAATTTGACCCCTTGCCCTAAAGACAAGTTAACCGCTGCGGTTACTAACAAAGCAAACAGCGCAAGGGATACCATTAATTTATAAGGTTTAATAAAAGAAAATATGGGATATAGGCTAGTTAAGGCTTTGGGCTGATTCACAACACACCACTATATTAAAATCTGAATTCAAGAAAATATAAAATGTAATGGTTACTATAAAAATTAATTCAAGGGTATAAATATAAGGAATATTAATTCTATTATGAAATTAGCATCACCATAGCTACAAATAAACCATAAGATGTCAAAAAAACCATATTGTACTTTAACTATTAAAGACTATTTTATACCGTTAAAAATCAATGTAACTTTAGTTTATGAAGATTAAATAAACAATGATAAATGTATAGCTTTGTAAAAAATTTATGATTATTGTTTTCAATATTATAATTGAGATTAAATTTCAAAATAACATCTTATTTAATTCGAATTTAACATATAAATGTTGACCAAGTTGGGCTTGTCAAGCATAATTATCACAAGTGGATTGAGCATTCTCGGTCGGCGTCCAAGCCTCGGTGGTATCATCGGGGTTTTTCGCTTTTTGGCGTAGGGTAAATTTTCATTCCAATTCCTTTGAAACATTTTCCTAATTTATCTCTGCCGCCGTCACAAAAAAACTTTCCTTTTACTCTTGCCTGTATTGTCGCAATTGGTTTATTTATTTCAGTAACATTTTGTAATCGCGTACAAACAAAATCTCTAAAGGCTTTATTTTTTGTCATACGCTCGTACATGCCAGCGATGACCATTGTTTTCATTAATCCAAAAACTTTAGATTCGCCTTGCTAAATTTGTAAATAGACCGACTATCCTGTACTAATCACTGTTATTTTAACTCATCGTTATTTAACATCAATCGCTCACGTTCTAACTCTTTACGCAGCTCTTCTTCTGTAGGTAAAAAGGCTAAATATTTAGAAGCAAATAATTGTTTTTGATCCGCCAATACCGAATACTTAGCAACCGCCTCACTTTTTTCACTACATAAGATCAAACCAATGGTAGGGTTATCATCTTCTTGTTTCTTTAGCTGATCATACATACGCACATAAGTATCCATTTGACCAACATCTTGATGATTGAGTTTGCCTATTTTTAGGTCTATCAATAAAAAACATTTGAGTTTGAAGTTATAAAAAACGAGGTCTATATAGAAGTCTTGATCATTAGTACTTAACCGTTGCTGACGCTCAACAAAGGCGAAACCTTTACCTAACTCTAAAATAAACTTTTGTAAATTATCAATAATGCCATGTTCAATATCGGTTTCTAATACATTTTGAGTTGGCAGGTTTAAAAACTCAAGAATATAAGGGTCACGTAAGTAGCTTTCTTTACCCACTGCCAACGGCAAGGTTTTTTTTGTTGCTTCTTTTTTTACCGCTTCGCCATCTTTACTAGAGAGCAGGCGCTCGTAATATAAAACACCAATTTGCCGTTCTAATGCACGAGCCGACCAAGCTTGCTCGATAGACTCGTTCAAATACCATTGCCTAGCCTGCTCATTTTCAATACGTATTAACGTGCGATAATGCGTCCAACTCAATTCGGTACGCAGTGCGTCGCGAATTGGAAAAGTTAAATAAAACTGACGCATTTTACGTAAGTTAGTTAAATCAAACCCTTTGCCAAACTCAGTCGTTAACACCTTAGATAATTGCTTTAAGACTTGTTTACCATAACTAGCACGGCTTTCACCTTGCTGTTCATCTTCAACAATCAAACAACCTACTTGCCAATAGGTTTGTACCATCGCCCCGTTAACTGTTTGCTGTAATCGTTGACGGCTTTGGTCAAGTAACTGCCTAATGTCGTTTATTAATTTATTACTTAAGACTGAATGAATCACGATAAATTCTGCTTTATATTAGAGTTACCCACATCGTAAATTCCCATCATCATTCAATCACCGCAAGATCACCTTTGCTTTGAAGCCATTCTTTGCGGTCGCCAGAGCGCTTTTTCGAAAGCAACATATCCATCATTTCAATCGTTTTACTGTGCTCTTCATCAAGCGCAGTAAGTTGTACTAAACGACGCGTGTTTGCGTCCATGGTGGTTTCTCTAAGCTGTAATGGGTTCATTTCACCCAAACCTTTAAAGCGCTGTACGTTCACTTTGCCACGTTTTTTCTCTGCTTCAATTCTGTCAAGAATACCGTCTTTTTCCGATTCATCTAAGGCGTAAAATACTTCTTTACCTACATCAATTCGATACAGCGGTGGCATGGCCACATAAACATGTCCTGCTTGCACAAGTGGTAAAAAGTGTTGAGTAAATAAAGCACATAACAATGTGGCAATATGTAGTCCATCGGAATCTGCATCAGCTAGAATACAAATTTTACCATAACGTAGCTCTGATAAATCGTCACTGTCTGGGTCTATGCCTAGCGCGACAGAAATGTCGTGCACTTCTTGTGAAGCAAGAATTTGGCCTGAATCTACTTCCCATGTATTTAAAATTTTACCACGCAATGGCATTATGGCTTGTGTTTCACGGTCTCGTGCTTGTTTAGCACTACCGCCCGCTGAATCTCCCTCGACTAAAAACAGTTCAGTGCGTGATAAGTCTTGGCTACCACAATCGGTTAATTTTCCAGGTAATGCTGGGCCTTGGGTGATTTTTTTACGAACGACTTTCTTACTAGCACGCATGCGTTTTTGTGCATTACTAATACAAAACTCAGCTAGTAATTCAGCAGTATTGGTATGTTCATTTAACCATAAACTAAAAGAGTCTTTTACTACCCCTGTAACAAAGGCCGCACATTGACGTGATGATAAACGCTCTTTTGTTTGCCCTGCAAATTGCGGATCTTGCATTTTAATTGACAATATATAGCTACATTTATCCCAAATATCATCAGGGGTTAGCTTTACGCCACGTGGAATTAAATGGCGAAACTCACAAAACTCACGCATAGATTCTAATAAACCTTGGCGTAAACCATTAACATGTGTACCACCAGCAATGGTTGGAATTAAGTTAACATAACTCTCACCAATACCTTCTCCACCTTCAGGTAGCCAAGTTACCGCCCAGTCTGCGGCTTCATTTTTCGCTGAAAAAGTACCAATAAATGGTTGCTCTGGCAAACTAACATAACCTTTAACTGATTCTTTTAAATAATCAGTCAACCCATCTTCAAAACACCATTCATATTTTTTATTTTCAATTTTATCATGAAATTTAATGGTTAAGCCGGGGCATAATACTGCTTTGGCTTTCAATAAGTGAGTAAGTTTTAATACTGAGAATTTAGCCGAGTCAAAATAGCTAGGATCAGGCCAAAATTTTACGCGTGTACCCGTATTCCGTTTGCCAACCGTACCGGTTTCAGTTAATTCTTCAACTTTGTCTCCATTTTCAAAAGCCATTTCAAAAACTTTGCTATCTCGCCTAACCGTTACATCTACACGTGTTGATAGGGCGTTAACAACAGAAATACCAACGCCATGTAATCCACCTGAAAATTGATAACTTTTATTGGAGAATTTTCCGCCAGCATGAAGTTTACAAAAAATAAGTTCAACGCCAGACACGCCTTCTTCAGGGTGAATGTCGGTTGGCATACCACGACCATCATCCGTAATTTCGAGTGACTGATCGTTATCTAATACCACAACAATATTTTGAGCATGCCCTGCAAGCGCTTCATCTACAGAGTTATCGATAACTTCTTGGCCTAAATGGTTTGGACGAGTAGTGTCGGTGTACATACCGGGGCGGCGGCGAACAGGCTCTAGGCCACTAAGTACTTCAATGGAATCTGAATTGTATTGGTCGGTCATGAGTATCTATCTTTATAAATATTATTGGTTTTTATGGCTATGTAATTCACTCAAGAAAAAATATTACACCTATAATTTGGGGGGCATTTATTGCCCTTTTGTTAGGCTGAAACCCAAACTGCATAAGATTCTTTCATTTTTTTATTGAGCTAAATGCAAAAAATCAGCAATTATCGGGAGTTTTTCATCAAAGCCAACAAAGCTATGATCACCACCCTGCTCAACGATAAGGCGACAGTGCTGAAATTTATCAACGGCTTGTTGATAATCTAACACTTCATCACCTGTTTGTACCATAACTAGATAATTATTTTTTTGTTTATCTTCAAAATTCGGTGCGCTTTGTTCAATAGCTTTAAGATCAATCATGTGTTGCTCAGTGACTTGGTAAACAATATTTGTATAAGGGTTAATTTGTTCTCCAATATATTCTTCAAGTAGCATAAATGGCGTTATTGCTGGATTTATCAATACCGCAGAAAGTTGATACTTATTTGCTAAGTAATGAGCAAAGTACCCACCTAATGAAGATCCAATTAAAGACCAGGTGTCATTCTTTGAAGGTTCTAAAATCGCCTCTAGCTGTAAAACAGCAGCACTAGGAGATGTTGCCAATTGAGGGCAAACAAAATTTATATTCGGGAAGTTTTTTTGACAATATTGACGCGTTTGCTCTGCTTTTAATGAAAATGGTGACGAATTAAAACCATGAATATAAAGAATATTTTTTTGCATATTATTTGTTTTTAACCAATAAACTCATTTAAAGGAGTAATGATGTTGCTAACGATTGTACCATCACTGTTAAGGTGAAATAACCGATAACCTGGAAGAGTAGAGCCAACTTTTTCTTTAGTTTCACCAAACTGCACAGAGGTTGCAGGGCAAGTATAAACATCTATATTTAACTTAGTTAAATGAGCCGCTCTGTGCACATGACCACAAGCAATCGCTTTAATGTTCATATTTAACTTATTTAATTGAGCTATTGTTTTCCAAAATATGCCTTGCTCTAATAATCCATGCTTATCAATATAATAGCCTATATCTACTGGGTGGTGGTGCATCATCAGCAATTGAAATTTATTTTTGTCAATATGATGTGTTAATGCTTGCAGATTTTCTTGGCTAACTAAGCCAGATGGTGTATCACTTTTACTGTCTAATAGTTGTATTTGCCAAAAATCATGATTGATCATTTTATTGGTTTGAAATGCAGGGGCAATTAAGTATTTAGTTAGCAGCGACCTATCGTCATGATTGCCTGCTAAAAAATATACTGGCATTGTAAGTTTTGCTTGCTCAACGGCATTCACGAAATGTTGATAAGATAACGCTGAATGATCTTGCGTAAGATCGCCTGTGAATACAATGCAATCAATATTGTTTCGCTCAGCAATGTTTGCCAATACACGATTAAAGTTTTGCCAAACATTAGCACCAAGGTGCTTAGCTTGTTTATCTGCAAAGAGGTGGCAATCACTAAATTGGGCGATAATAAAAGGTTTATTCTGATTAGTCATAGGTTAGTTTTGCAAGGTTAATTTGACTTGGCCATGCTCTAAACAAAGATGTAACCATTCATTTAAAAACTGATTAATTTGCTGCTTTTCATCCTGTTGATGCATGTTTTTGTTTGGATAATCATATCGAGGTTTCACTTGAAAAATATCTTGGCTGCTAATCACTTCTGCCATACGGGCATCATGGTACAAACGAATAGACATACGAGGATGAAACGAATTAGAAAAAGTTTTCATTTCAGCTGATTTTTGATCAGCCACACTATGCTTAACAAGCTTTTGCTCAAAGGTAATAAGTGAAGTATATCGAGTTACTTCATTAACAATAACAACATAGGCAAGGTGATCATTAATAAAAAAGTGTCGCTGTTGGTTAAGCTGAGTTTTGTCAGCCTGAATTTTTAAAAATAACAAATAGTTATTGGCGCACAAAGTCATCAAACTAACGAGGTTAGGCTGATACCTTGTTCTGCTATTAATTTTACTGTTTGGGAAAAAACTCACAACATTCCTTATTTTTACTCGCAACTCATAATCTTTATCATAATTTATTTAAGTTTTTATAATTCATTTCCAACCATTGTAAGCCAATTATGGTGGACGCGTTACTAATTTTCCCTTCGCTTAATAATGCTAAAGCCTCTACGCGTGAGATAATATGCAACAGAATATCTTCATTTTCATCATCTAAGCCATAAACACTGCCGGGCGATACTTTCTCACTATCAAATTTTGCCCAATATAAATGAATACGCTCACTCATAGCGCCGGGGCTTGAAAGGTACTTCATGATAGGTTTAACATTTTCTGAAGCTAACGTTATATTAGCCTCTTCTTTCGTTTCTCTAACCGCTACGTCAATAGGATTTTCGTTGTCACCAAACATGCCTGCAACAAATTCAAGTAACCAAGGTGTTTCTTCTGTGCGCAACGCACCTGCTCTAAACTGTTCTAATAACAACAACTTGTCTTGTGATGGGTCATACAGCATAACGACCACGGCATCGCCACGTTCAAACACTTCTCGGGTAAATTCATCACTTATCTTACTTGAAAACAATTTATGTTTGAGACGATATTCATCTAATTTAAAAAAACCTTGATACTTTGTTTTAATCGCCGATATAAACACGTCCATTTGACCATATTGAAGCAGGGGTATTTGTTTATTTCTACTATCTTGCATAAAAACTCTCTTTTTGATAATAATTTGTTACACTACTGAACACTGATTTTATTTAGTTAATTTATAAATTTCTGTAACATGGCTCAGTATATAAACAATATTTTGAAATAACACTGTGGCATTAACTGTGACATTATTATATAGGGGGAAACAAATGTCCCCAAGGAAAGTTTGACTCATGAAAAAAACATTAAGCACATTAATTATAGCTATTGCCAGCGCGGTAACCGTTAACAATGCTCAAGCCGAAGATTTATTGTCTGTTTATCAACAAGCTTTATTAAACGATACTGTCGTGTTAAAAGCTAAAGCTCAGTTTGAAGTCGTCAAAGAAGATATCACCCAAGCTCGTTCTGCATTATTACCACAAATTAATGCTTATGGTAGCTATAGTGATGGTGAACAAGAAGGTTATAGTGCGCTTACTGGCAACACTACAACGACTGAATTCAATTCATTAGGTTATGGTGCTAACTTAAATATGCAGCTTTATCACCATGACAGTTGGTTACGTTTAGATATTGCAGAAAAGTCTGCTCATCAAAGTGATTTAGTCTATCAAATATCGAAACAAGACTTAATTGTTCGTGTCGCTCAAGCATACTTTACTTTATTAAGTACTAAAGATGATCTCGTTTTTGCGCAAGCAGAAAAAGCCGCTATTGCCCGTCAGCTTGAACAAACAAAGCAGCGCTTTTCAGTCGGTTTAACCGCTATTACTGACGTACATGAGGCACAAGCGCAATTTGACAGTGCTGTAACTGAAGAAATTCGTGCTGTAAATGCTATTTTTAATGCCGAAGAAGAGTTACGGGTTATTACTAATACTTATCCTGAAAATATCAACATATTAAATACTGACCGCTTTAGTACTTCAACACCTAACCCAAATAGTGCCGATGAGTGGCAAAAAACGGCTGAAGCTAAAAATTTAGATTTGATAGCATCAAAAGTTAGTATTGAGGTTGCTAAGCAAACCATTAATTCAGCCAGAGCAGGTCATTACCCTACTTTAGATTTTGGCGCCAGCTACAACAGTGCTGATGGCGAAACGAATGGACCTTTAGGCAACATAGACGCACCCGCTTTAGATGATTATTCGGTAGGTGTAACACTGAATGTACCTATTTATTCAGGTGGTGCAATAGAGAGTAGTGTTCGTCAAGCACAAAGTGGTTTTGTGTTAGCTAGCCAAAATTTAATGCAAACTCATCGCGGTGTAGTGCGTACAACTCGTAATGCATATAATACGGTGGTTGCAACTATTTCAGGAATTAAAGCCTTTGAACAATCAGTATTGAGTGCAACAAAAGCACTAGAAGCAACAGAAGCAGGTTTTGAAGTAGGTACTCGTACTATTGTAGATGTATTAGATAGTACCCGTAACTTATACAACGCGAAACGTAACTTATCATCTACACGTTATGGTTATATCCTGAATGTATTATTATTAAAACGTGCTGCTGGTACTATTACCGATGAAGATATTATTGCGATTAACTCAGGTTTAATGACAGAAAAATAAAACGATAAAAAAGAAAGAGCCACAAGTATTACTAGTGGCTCTTTTTTATATTTTCTCTACTGCTACATCAAACCTCGGTAAAATTCGACTAACTGTTTAGCTTCTCGCTGAACTGAATAATGTTCAAGTACGCGTTCACGCCCATTAATTCCCATTTGTGCTAATTGCTCTTGATCACTTAATAACAAATCCATTTTATCAATAACCGCAGGTAAGTCGTTTATTGGTACTACATAACCATCTTTTCCTGCCCGAACAACTTCAGGCCAAGCGCCTGCTTCACTAGCCAGTACCGCTGCGCCACTACTCATCGCTTCAATAATTGTTAAACCAAAACCTTCGTTATCACTTAACGCTACAACTAAAGATAACGCACTAAATATTTTTGGAATATCAGCAAAATTTTGCTCTCCGGCAAAAACTATGCGTTCAACTAAGCCCGCTTTTTCAATTTCCACTTGTAGTTCTTTAACAAAACTTTCATTACTTGAACTAATAGAGCCAACAACCACAGCGGTATAGTCTGGATATTTATCAAGCAACTCAATGCAACTTTTTACAAATAAGTGCACACCCTTTTGCTCTCGAACTCGCCCTAAAATAGCAATGCCATATTTACCTTTATTCACTGATTGCGGCAAAAGGTTAAGTGCTTGCCAGGCGTGTTCTTTATTTTCAGGAGGAACATAAACATCTGTTTTAACACCATGATAAATTATTGCATCAGGTTTGCGATGTAAATAACTTGCCGAGGCTTTACACATAGCTAATACGGCATCCATTCTATCTGTTAACCATAAAGTTAAACCGCTGCGATATCGCTGCGCTGCACTACTAAAAATAATTTTAATTTTCGCTCGGAAAATATGCTTTAAGATTAATGCCTGAATCATTTCATCAACACGGCGGGCATGAAAAACCCTAAACCGACCGTCAAACAAAGGCGTTCTGCACAGTTTAGCCACTTGCCAAAAGGTGATATTTAATGACTCATCAGGCAAATGATGTTTACCCATCACTCTCAAGTTAATGAGTTTTTGCTGTGTTGACAGTAGCTGTAACATAGTTGAAGTTACACCAGAGAAATTCGAGTTAGAATTACCTATAATTAACTCAATATCTTTGTCACTTTCATTTTGGCTAGCTTGAATATTCATTTGCTGATCTTAACTATTATTGTAGCTGATGATTGCTATATTCTACTCGAAAATAGGTCTAGCTTCACGACACTTTTAATATATAATTAGCAACATAAATAATCAGTGTCAGAAATATTTCCCGACCTATTTTCAAGAGAATATACTGTGAGTAGAAACAAAGTTTTACAGCCTGATTTCAAATTAACTTTTTTATTACCTAAATATTGGCTAACTTGGTTAGCTGTTTTCATTCTTTACAGTATTTCATGGTTACCTTATAAATGGCAATTAGGCTTAGGCCGCTTAGTAGGCCGCTTACTTTTCAAAATAGGCTCAAAAAGAAAGCATGTTGCAGATGTTAATTTAAAGTTGTGCTTTCCTGATATGAGTGAACAAGAACGGCAACGTATTTTAAAAAAGAATTTTGAAAACACAGGTATTGCACTTTTTGAAACGGGTATGGGCTGGTGGTGGCCAAACTGGCGAGTAAAAAGAAAAGTTAATGTAGTTGGCTTAGAGCATATTGAAAAAGCACAACGTGAAGGGAAAGGCATATTATTACTGGCAATGCACTATTTAAGCGTAGAAATGAATGCACGCGGTATAGGTCATGGTCACCCAATGGTGGTGTTTTATCGTCCTCACAATAATCCGTTAATGGAATATTTCCAATTTCGTGGCCGTGGGCGTTCAAATAAATATATGCTAGGTAAAAAAGATGTTAAAGGCTTAGTTAAAGCGCTAAAAGATGGTGAAGCCTGTATATATTTACCCGACCAAGACTATGGTAGAAACCGTAGTTTATTTGTCCCTTTCTTTGAAGTAAAAGACACCGCGACCACAACAGGAACCCTGATTTTTGCTCGACAAAAAAATGTTGAAACGATGATGATTATTCCAACAAGAAATGATGATGACAGTGGTTATACTCTAAAAATATCACCTCCATTCGAAAACTTCCCAAGCCAAGATGATGAAGCTGATTTGATAAGGGTTAATCAAGAATTAGAGAAAGCAATTTCTCAAAAACCAGAACAATATATGTGGTTACATCGTCGTTTTAAAACTCGCCCAGATCCTGATACACCTTCAGTGTATAAATGATATACATGTATAGCTTAGATAACTCTTTGAAAGATAATTCTTTGAAAAGTTAGTAATTATTTTGTATGGTATATACCTTACATGCAATGTTATACCAACTGGAAATTTATTCATTATGGGCTTTTGGATTCGCAATGCTATTATAGCAATAGTTTTAATTGGGCTAGCGGTTGCCTTTTTTCTCAATAAAGACTTATTACTTGCTTTAAACCAAGAAGAATCTCAAGTATCAGCACCAAAAGTTGAAACTAAGGAAGATGCAGCCAAAAGCATTCAAAAACCTCTAAAAAAACCAAAAAAAACTAACGCAGCGGCAGATGGTCTTTCTAGTTTTTATGCCAAAGTATATGGTGATGATAAAGATAGGAGAATAAGAAATAATGTTATTTTTTTACCTGAGCCTCAAGGCGATTTAGTTGAAATATTACAAGCAAGAGAAATGATAATTCGCCCTTATGATAAAAACTGGAGCGGCACTAAAGCATCTAGACCCTTTAGAAAAGGAGAGACTCTTTATCAAAAACTTTCAGAATATTCAGAAAGTGATGGCCTTGAAATTATTTGGTGGCTCAATAAAGACTTTATCATTAAAGACCCTTTTCGTATTGATAAAAATATTTTAGAAACAGCTTCGCAAATAGGTAAAGCTGTGTCTGGCCACTTTCCTGAAGGTATTAACAGCTACTTTTGTTATCGTCAACGAATGTTAGTATTTGTCAATGAACCACCTAGCTATCTTAATGAAGAGTGTATTTTATTAAAGTAGTTAAATGGTTATAACAATAAAACAATTAATTTAATAAAAACTTCTCCCATAGTTCAATCACTTTATTTTTTTCTGGTAATAAAGCGTTATTTATTAATAACGCTTTATTTTGCAACGTAACTTTATGCCCATAATCTCTCAATTGTTGATAACAATTTACGAGTAAACTTTGCTCCTCACAACTTAATATTTCAAGTGTAGCTAATGATTTAAAAATACCTAAATTATCACAACGTTCAGTTAAATTTTCATATTCATTACTATGTGCTAGCACTAAATATTGTGCTAAAAATTCAATATCAACTAAACCACCTGCCCCTTGTTTAATATCAATAAGATCATCCGCCGATTTATCAAGGTGATCACGCATTTTCTCACGCATATTACTTACCTCTGCTTTTAACAGAGGTAAATCTCTTTGTTGGCATAAAATCTTTGTGCGAATCTGTTGGAATTCATGTTCAATAATTTTATTACCATAAACAACCCGTGCTCGAACAAGTGCTTGATGTTCCCATGTCCATGCATCTTGTTGCTGGTATTGCCCAAACGTATTAATATGTATAACTAATACGCCTGAATTTCCAGAGGGACGCAAACGCATATCTAACTCATACAAAATACCACTATTCATGCGAGTATTAAAAATGTGCATAATACGCTGCGCTAATTTCATATAAAACTGACTTGCCGCAACAACCTTTTCTCCATTAGCTAATCCTGTCGTTTCATCACCTTCGGGACTATGATGAACAAAAACAAGATCGAGATCAGAACCATAACTTAGCTCGTTACCACCCATTTTTCCATAAGCAATAACAGCGAAGCCTTTACTACTGTTATCAATCGTTGATTTAGGTACACCAAAACGATTTGCCACTTGTTGCCAAGCAATATTAATCACTTCATTAATAATCGCCTCAGCTAATGCAGTTAAATGTTGACTCACTTTTTTAACATCTAAAGCCCCTGCAATATCAGCGGCAGCAATACGTAATTGTTGTGCTTGCTTAAAGAGACGTAAGCCATCCATTTGCGCTTCTAAGTCTTCTTCAGGAATACGCAGCATACTTTCACGTAACTCCAGTCCATAGGCAGATAATTGTGGTGGGTTATGAAGTAGCGTAGGATCAATTAACTCATCTAATAAAATTGGATATTTAGCAATATAATCAGTTACCCAACTACTGGCTTGGCATAAGTGAATCAGTTGCTTTAACGCCCCTTCATTTTCAAATAATAATTCTAAATAAGCGGTACGGGTAGCTATTTTTTTAAAGACATGAAAAACGCGTTCAAGCACAAATTCAGCTTGTTTTGCTTGTTGAATATGACAAATTAGCAAAGGAATTAATTTATCTAATACTTGCCTGCCTCTACTGCCAATACTGCGTTTACTAATATCATCGCGAAAGTCTGACAGTAAATGCCAAATGTTTTTACTGTTCCAAAAAACGGCATTGTGTATAGTTTGTTCTTGTTCAACCCAAGCGATTGACTCTTCATCACTCCAATGGCTGTTCCAGAGTACACTCCAATGTTGATCACCTGATTGATTATTAGGGCTTTCAACTCCAATTAGTTGTTCAAATTTTTCATGTACGCCATCCATATGACCTTGCAATACTTGAATAAAGTCATTCCAGCACTCAACATTAAGAACGTGTAATAATCGTTGCTGATCTAACGTATTATCAGGCAAGGTTTGTGTTTGCTTATCCGCTAAAGCTTGTAAAATATTTTCCACTCTACGCAAAAAACAATAAGCATTTTTTAGCACAATTCTACTGTCTTCCTCTATTTCTCCTGCAATCACTAATTCAGGCAAAACAGTTAGCAAGCTTCTTTGCTGTAGCTTTTTCACTCTGCCGCCACGAATTAATTGAAATACTTGCACAATAAACTCAATTTCTCGAATACCGCCTGCGCCAAGCTTAATATTATTAACTAGCTGCTTACGACGAACTTCTTGAGAAATCATACTTTTCATTCGGCGTAAGCTATCAAAAACACTAAAATCTATATATCGGCGATACACAAAAGGTCGTAACAATGATGATAATTGTTGATGATAATGGTCTTTATTATTTGTTGGTGGTATCACTAAAGGAGGTATTACCCGTGCCTTAAGCATGGCATACCTTTCCCAATCACGGCCTTGATCTTGGTAATAATCTTCCATGGCGCTAAAAGTTAATACTAACGGACC
>JADGDH010000021.1:0-9740 GCA_016745015.1 Colwellia sp. | reverse complement strand
TTTCCCATACCATAAACAAGCAAGGGTTGTGTCTCACCAGTAACATTTGTTGGTGTACCCCATTTATTTTGACAAAACTGCGTTAACCAATCAAGACTAGCTTGAATCAAAACATCTGCCAATAACGACAATCTTTCTAATGAATTTTCAAGCTTAATATTCAATATTAAATCAGCAACGGCAATATTTACCATTTGCTGTAAACGAAAACGCCTTAATATTCGATGCAACTGCTCTTCACTTTTGCAGTCATGTAATAATTCTTTGAGCAAGCTTGCATAAGGCGGTGTTGTTTGTAGATATACATCTTTACTTACAAATAATTCTAATACTAACTCAGGGGCTTGCTGCGCACTTGTTAAGACAAAATCACTTAAGGTAATCGCTAATTTAAAATGTTCAAGCTGCTGAGAAGTGAGTACTTGATAACTTTGAGGGTGTTGCTGACTAAACTGCTGCCAACTTTTTTCTTGCTGCAATTTAAGTAACTCATTATCATGGAGCCGTGACAGAGAGAAAATAGACAAAAGCGTTCCTTTTTATTTGGTTAATATAAAACAGCTAAAACAACGAAGACAATAGACATAATATGTCGTTAGTGCTATTAATATGGCATTAACTTAAGAATAATATAGCATTTTTATGGAGATGATGGCAGCAATGCAAAGGCTAACACACTACTTTCCTCAGCAGTTTTTAAAGAATATACGCACTAGATCAATATTAGTGGTTACATTTTTTTTATTAGCTGCTTGTGGAGATCCAATTAAAGAACAAGCATTGCAACAACTGCCCATGACTGAAAAAAGAGTGGTGCAATTAGGTGATGCTCTAAACAATGGTCAAGTACGTAATGCAATTTTAATTCAGCAATATGCTCAAAAAGTTTCAACTCAAAAACCAAATTTATCTCCATTAATAAATGAATTCAAAAAAGATGCTACAACACAAGGACCTATGTACCTTGCTTTACTTGATCGTGTTAATACCGCAAAAAATCAACCACAAATGTTTGCTTCAAGCCAAGCCCTTTATGATGAATTACTTAATATTTATCAAGCAGCTGATCCTGTACTTTATTCGGATGCTTTAAGCGACCCCTTAAACGTTTTAGCCGATATGTCTGATGGTCAACTGCCTCGCATTAACTCTTTATCAAAGGCACAAAGTCAAAACGCAAATAATGCACAAGACTTTGGAACAGGCGAACAGTTAATTGGTAACCCCAGTTATGGTAGTTGGCAAACAGGTAGTAATGGTATGTCATTTTGGGCATGGTATGGCATGTATTCAATGATGGGAAATATGTTTGGTCGCCCTGCTTACTACAATGATTGGGGACGCAGTAGAAATTACAGTTATTACAATGACTACGGTAGAACCCGTTATAGCTCACCAACTCAATTAAATAAGCAAACTCAACTTGATCAACGTACTAAAAAATCATTTGCTAGTCGAGGGCAAAAATACGCTAGCCCTTATAGTAAAAACCGTACTGGCTCTTCAAGTTTATCAAGTAAGAGCAAAACAGCACAAACCAGTGCAAACCGCTTTAGAAGTAATACAGTGAAAAAAAGCAGTTATGCCAAAAAACCGAGTAAAAGTTCAAGTTTCAGAAACTCTAACACCAATACTTCACGTAGCTTTCGACGTGGAAAGTAACACGCAATAGGAATAGAAAACATTATGAATACATTAATTGAGCTCGTTGGTGTAAATCAGGAACTGCTCGTTTATTTAGCCATAGATATCACTATTGCTATTCTTCTTTTAGGTACCATGCGATTTTTGTTAGGTTTAACCAGCCAAGTTAACAGTACAGAAGAGTTAGCTCAAAAAGATAACTTTGCCTTTGGTGTTAGTGTTGCTGGTAGTGTTTTAGCTTTGGGTATTGTTTTAACAGGAGCAATTACCGGAGAAAATGCGCCAAGTTACCTGATGGAAATTATTGGCATGTTAGCCTATGGCATATACGGTTTAGTATTAATTAAAGTAGGTAGAGTTATTCAGGATAAAGTGGCACTACAACATTTAAACAAAACTGAATTAATAAAAGAAAAAAATCTCACCATAGGCATTATAGATGCAGCAGGTGCTATTGCTACTGCTATCATTATTCGAGCCGTATTGCTTTGGGTTGACGGCTTAGATATAGCTACTTTCGTTGCTATTACTTGTGGCTTTGTTGTTGCCCAAGCCGTGTTAGTATTGGTTACTCGCATTAGAGAGAAAATATACGCAAAAAACAATCAAGAAGACTGTTTGCAAGAAGCGTTAAGTAATGGACAGCTAGCACTTGCTATTCGTTATAGTGGTCAAGTTATTAGTACGGCTCTTGCGGTTACTGCTGCTAGCCATTTTCTAGTTTATAGCCCTGACACTTTAGTGATGAATCTGATTGGCTGGTTAGTCTTTGGCATAATTATGACTATACTCGTATCGCTATTAACATCACTCGCAAAACATATTGTTTTATGGGGTATCAATTTAGTAGAAGAAGTGGATCAACAACACAATATTGGTGTGGCTAGTATTGAAATGGCAACGAGTATTTCAATCGCTATGATTTTAACAGCTTTAATGGCTTAATATAGATCATACTTTAGTGCGACATGGTCGGGTTAAAACCTGACCTCAATACCCCCTGAACACCCAATCTAATATGCCTTCAAAAAACTCCCACTTACTCGACGATACTCTGCTAATTTTAACCATGGCAGTGCTGGCGGGTTGTGGTTTAATCTATGAATATCTCCTTTCTCATTATGCAGGTAGAGTGCTTGGCGTAATGGAAAGCACTATTTATACCATGATTGGCTTAATGATAGTCTCTATGGGCTTAGGTGCCTTTGCTGCACGTAAGGTACGCTGTGCTTTTAACGGCTTTGTTTATTTAGAGCTAATTATAGCTTTACTTGGCTCAAGCGCTATCTTGTTTATTGGTGCGCTAATTGCTATTACACAAACATTACCTCACATTATCGCTGATATGTTTTCCCTACCACCTGACATGCTACCCCAAGGTGGAATTTTTAATCAGTTAAGCTTTTTAGCCATCAACAGTCCCTATTTTTTTGGGGTTATTTTAGGGTTTTTCATTGGTATGGAAATTCCGCTAATTGCACGAATTCGTGAACAAATTCATGGTCAACACTTAGCAAATAATTTAGGCACTATTTATGGCGCAGACTACATTGGTGCTGGACTAGGCGCTGCTGTTTGGGTGGTATTTTTATTAAGTATAGATATAAGCAGAGCAGCTGCTTTAACAGCTAGTTTAAACTTAATTGCAGGTGCTTTTTTTATCATGCGTTATTGGCAACAATTACACTGGCGAAAAACCTTTGTTAGTTTGCACTTTGTACTGGCCATTATTATTATTCTGATGTTCAATTATGGTAATCAATGGCTCAATCAAATGAATAGCTTACTCTACTTAGACAAAGTAGTGCACGTTCAAAAAACACGTTATCAGCAACTTACTTTCACTGAAAGAAATATGGGTTTTAATTCAACAAATATAAACTCGGCTAGTGAAAACTCAATTAATAAAGAATTTGACAACACTCAAAAAAATATCATTAACTTTTATCTCAATGGTCGTTTACAATTTTCTTCCATTGATGAACATATTTACCATGACTATTTAGTTGCACCTGTTTTAGCAGGTTCTGCTCGTCATGACAGCATTTTAATTATTGGTGGTGGTGATGGTTTAGCCTTACGTGATGTATTGAAATACTCGCCAAAAAACGTCACGTTAATTGATTTAGATAGCGAATTAATTGATATATTCCAAAAACCTCAAGAGCATTTAGATGCGAATCTAGCGCGTAAAATCAGCCATTTAAATAAGAGCAGTTTACAAGATGAACGGGTAACAATTTTACGCAGCGATGCTTTTATCACCATTAATGAGTTACTTCAATCAGGTCAGATATTCGACGCTATTATTGTTGATTTACCCGATCCAAGCCATCCGGATTTAAATAAACTTTACACCGTAAATTTTTATGCTCGATTAAAGCAATTACTTGCAGGCGATGGATTAATTGCCATTCAATCAACTAGCCCATATCATGCAAAAGAGTCTTTTATTTCCATAGGCAAAACTTTAAATGCAGCTAATTATACTCATGTTCAGCAGTATCACGACAATGTGCCAAGTTTTGGTGAATGGGGTTGGACTATTGCAGCAAAAATAGGCGCTAGCCCTTTAGCAAGATTAAATAAGTTAGAAAAACTTCCTATTCAACATGCTTGGTTAAACTTAGAAATATTAAAAGCCGCTTTTATTTTTCCTAATGACTTCTATATGAATAAAGACAATATTGACATAAATACGCTGGGCAGTCATACCCTTTACCAGTTACATCAAAAAGCTTGGCAAGACCAACAAGGGATACAGTAGTCGCTAGGACAATAGTGCGAGTAAATAAATTATGAGTCATATTTTAAGTAATAATAGTTTCGAATAACAAAGAAAAAGCAAAAGAACTTGACATAATATGTCAAAGTGTTAAATTTAACCGCGATGACATATTATGTCATCAACTAATAAGTAAATTAAGGATAGGAAATACATGAACATTCATACTATAGCCGATCATTTGAATAGTTTGGCCGACAATTCAGAAACAGGGATGAATTTTGACTGTCAACCAATTTCAGGTGAAGTCGATGTACTGCAAATTACTATTTTGGGTCGTGAAGAGTTACCCATCTTTGTTTCAGTAACTGACGATCAAATTCTATGTATCAGCTACCTTTGGGGCGCTGACGAAGTAAAACAAGAGAGTCTAGCAACAATGCACGAAAGCATGTTAGAAATGAACATCCCGATGCCATTATCATCTTTTTCAAAAATAGGTGATAAATATGTTGTGTTTGGCGCACTTTCTATTAACTCAAGCTTTGATGATATAGAACACGAATTGGCTGTATTAAGCAATAACGCCATAGAAGTCATTGACGATATGGGTGATTACCTATTGTAATTAGGCTGTTATCACTGAGAGTTATTGCGACAAAGAACACGCTAACATACCAGCATGTTCCAAATAATTTAGGAGAAAGAAATGAGTATATTTAAAAAGATTATGACCGCAATTCGTGGTGGTGCTTCAGAAGCAGGTGAAGCAATTATTGATGCTAATGCAACCCGTATTTTTGAACAAGAAATTCGTGATGCTGAAAACCATTTAACCAAAGCAAAGCGTGATTTAACAGGTGTAATGGCTGAGCAAATGTCAGCACAACGTGAAGTTGCACGCCTAGAGAAAGAAATCAGCGAGCATGAAGGCTATGCTGGGCAAGCACTTGAAAAAGGTGATGAAACATTGGCACTTGCTGTAGCCGAAAAAATTGCAACGTTAGAAAGTGATTTAGCAGCACAGCAACAAGCTCTTTCTAGCTTTGCTGGTAGTGCTGATAGATTAAAAGAATTGGTTAAGAAAAGTGAACGCCAAGTAACTGAACATAAGCGCCAATTGTCTATGGTAAAAACGACAGAAAGCGTGCAAAAAGCAACATCAGCAATTACTGATAATTTTTCATCAAGCAACTCAAAACTGTTAAGTGCTAAAGATTCATTAGAACGTATCAAAGCTAAACAGCAAAAGTTTGATGATAAAATGAAGGCCGCTGAAGTACTTGAGTCTGAAGATTCAGATTCTTCATTAGCTGCGCAATTAAAAGCCGCAGGTATTGGCTCACAAGATAGCAGTGCTAATTCTGTACTAGATCGCATTAAAGCAAAGCAGAAGTAGTAATTATTAGTCACTAATTGTCGAGTAACGAGTATTAAAAGCTCGTTATTCGACATTTTTGTATCTCAAAGCTAAAGGTTGTATGTTATGAGCTTTTTCAAAAATGTTTTTAATAAAAAAAACAATAAATCAGAACAGCGCAAACTAACGCAAGTAAACCAACTTTTGGTTGGCGATATTATTGTGTTAACTGACAGCTTTGCTTTGCCTGAAATATTACGTGGTCAGCAATTACAAGTAACCGCTGTAAACACTTATGAATATGAACAGAGCACACAATCCGAGTGGACATTACAGGGAAACAATGAACTTTTATTATTTTTATCTTTAGATATTGATGATACAACTGAATTAAAATTTGCTCTAAAAATTGAACCTGAAGCAGTAGAAGCATTATTTGACTTAGATAGTTTCTCTGAAATTTTTGATGAGCCAGGACAAGCTTTTTTAGACCGAAAAACAGATAATAATCTAACGATGGGTTGGAGTAGTGAACAGTATCAACAAAATACGTTTGCAAAAGTAGGCTACTTTCACCGCAAAGATCACCGAATTGATAATATTAGCGCCTACGAAGGGAAAGATAGCGGAGAACAGTTTGAGCTTTACGCTTTGTATAACGAAGACCAAAGTAAGGGCATTGATATAGAGGTTTGGCAAGATGGTGATACCGATGTTTTTCTAACATTATTTAGGCCATTAACTGACATTGTTGATATGTATTCAGCAAGTTGATAAACCCAATTAGAGATTATCATGACTAAAGAAATTCCTGAGAAATGGCAATCGTCAATAAAAGCAATAAAAGCTGTTCAAGTCGCTTTTGATATGGATGAAAAAATTCAACTTTCGATTAGAAAACAAGCGCTTGATGCAGGCTTAAGCCCATCAGATCAAATTCGTGATATTTTAGGACTTTCCGTTAATAAACGCCCTAAACGCCCTCGTCTCACAGTCAGTTTAGCACCTGATGATTACCAAGTATTAGCTAAAAAGTATAATTTAAAAGCAGATCAGCAACTTGAAATAAAAAGAAAGTTAATGGATGAACTTATTGAATATGTTATTAAAAGTGATAGTGAATAGTTAACTATCATACGGCTAGATCATTTTTCTATAAATTCCAGATCAGAAACCTCGATGGAATGACAATATCCCTTAATATGTACTATAAAAATATTATAATGCGCTTATCGTATAATTATTGCTCTTCAGAGCAGTAATGCTTTGTAAAAAGTACCTGTTTTGTGTCATACTTCTCCTGAGTACAAAAAACACGACACTAGGGATAACATTATGTTAAAACAAAAATCTTTTATAAAAAATACTCTTATCATTGGCTTCGCTTTAGGCTTAACTGCTTGTGCAAATACTGATGGTTTAGAAGCTAACATTGCTAGTTTATCAAATAAAGTTGATAACTTATCAAGCGAAGTTACTGCTCTTACAGAGCAGCAACAAGCGAGCAATAAAGAAATTAAGGCGGCAACAGCAGCAGCAGAACAAGCGGCTACCGATGCTCAAAAAGCAAATGAACGTATTGATAACGTTGTTGCTTCATATAAAAAATAAAACACTATACAACGTCATGGTATAATCAAAACTCCATGACGTTTTATTTTTCCGATCAAATTTCTACAAACCTAACTCAACCACTAAACCTTGTGGACGTTCAATTATTGGTGCAAGTTGCTGCCAATAATGTTCATTTTCCCCAACAAAATTTTTAACAGCCTGAGTAATAATTGTTTGTTGAGGCTCTTCACTTGTAGACAAAGGAGCATGTATTTCAATAAGCAGCCTTTTTTCGTTTTCATATGACATTTTAATGGGTTGATCAATAATACGTACTTTTGTCTTTAATGGTACATTATCAAAGAGCCACTTTATATCCTCATCAAACATACGAATACAGCCAGAGCTAGCACGCATACCTATTCCAAAGCGTTGATTAGTACCGTGAATTAAATATTCACTTTGCCCTAGTCTTAACGCATATTTCCCAAATGGGTTATTGGGGCCAGCAGGCACTTCTTGCACCATTTCTTCCCCATGCTCTGCAAAGTAACGCTGGCGCATTTCTTTAGTTGGTCGCCAAGTAGGATTTTCTCTTTTGCTACTAATATAACTTGTCACTTTGGGTGTAGCTAAACCTTCCCTACCAATACCAACAGGAAAAACATGCACTTTATTTTCTTCTGGTAAAAAATAATACAGTCGTAATTCAGGTAAATTTATAACAATGCCCTCATGTGCAATAAAAGGTAATAACATTGCACTAGGAATAATAATATTACTTTCTGGTTCAGGTAAAAAAGGATCAATATTTGGGTTTGCTGCCATTAAGGCCAAAAAACCAACATTATATTGCTCCGCAATACCCTGAAAATAATCGCCTTTAGCAACCTTATGAGTTTTCTGTTCACCAATTAAACGGACATTTTGTATTGGCAATTTATATTCAGTAGCCTGCATTGAATAACTTACAAACAAAATAATGAGTAATCCTATATTGGCAAAACTACTTAATAAAATTTTAATAATATTCACCCTATCACTTCTTTTAGGTAACTTCTTTAGTAGGAAGCTTATTTATTTCATCATAATATAAAGCATAACCACGTGCAGCTTTGCTTAATTCACTCGGCTCTATTGAAATTATAGCCATCAATCGTTTAGCTAATACAAAGAGGGCTTGTTCATTACCACTCACTAATTCGATTTCTATCTCGTTAATAGCTAATATGGACTTACCTAGTTTAGTGGTAATTTCACCTATATCTAGTGCTAATTCAATGATATCTTTTCCTTGATGAATAAGCCAAGTTTGTCGTAAAAAATCAGTTGAAAAAATCACCTGCAAGCTCTGTTGTAATTTCATTACATCAACATTTTCAGGCCAAATATTTATTGGAAACAAAGATAAATCTAGCTTTCTATCGGTTATATTAACGTTGTATTCAGATCGTTGATGCAAACAACCAACAACTTTTCCCGCTGTTTTAATGGTTTGTTCGTATTGCTGTCCTATCGCGCGTATTCGTAAACCAAAATCCATTTTTCTTAAGTCAAATCTATCATTATCAAAATAATCATTTATTAGCTGATTTTTATTCATTTCAAAAAATATATTATGCGTATTAAGCATAGCGGTTATGTCTGCAACAACCATATTATGGTTCTTAGCATTTGCTGATAGCTTATATTTTAGTTCGATCTCTGTAGTCATTTTTTACTCTTAGCTATTTATCCTAACGGCACTTATTAGATTATATCCAATTTTATATTACTATCAAAAGCTTGATATAAAAGCGCCAAACACATAATATCACTCTTTCTATGATTTACTTTTACCTAGTGGTTGTCTCATGAATATTCCTAGCATATATTTCAAACAAGCAATAAAGCACAATATCACCTGTTTTTTCGTTATTTTCTTCTCTGCTTTTTCAGTTCAGACTGTGGCAGCTCAACAAGCCTATATATCTGACGATTTATCTATTTTTATGCATGCTGGGCCAGGCACTAATTACCGTATTTTAGGCACCATTAATGCTGGCTCTCAAATACAAACAACGGGTAAATCATCAAATGATTACAGTGAAATTATTGATGATAAAAACCGAATTACCTGGGTTGAATCAAAATTTATCACCCGTCAACCAGGGTTACGTTTTGTTGTTGCTGATCTCAACGGTAAGCTTGCAAGTGGCAGTGACTATACAGCACAACTTGATGGTGAAGTGAATAAATTAAAAAGCACTATAGCATTAATAAATGAAGATAAAGATAAATTACAAACTGAATTTACTAAAATACAGCAACAACTTAAAAAAACACAAAGTAAGGTTAAAGACCAAGACACTAACATTAAAAAGCAATGGTTTTTTAATGGTGCAATAGTATTAGGTGTAGGGTTAATTTTAGGGCTGATTTTACCTAAGATTTTTGCTCGTCGTCGCAGTTCAATGG
>JADGDH010000020.1:4657-34544 GCA_016745015.1 Colwellia sp. | reverse complement strand
TTGTTATTGTTTAAGTTTTGGATTTTTATTAACAGCATCAGTTAACCCATCCATCAAAATTAATCGTCGTAATATTTCATTAAGCTTCCCTAAATTAAGTGTGTGACAGCTGAAATAAATTATCAGTATTTATCCTCTAATTTTTTTGCACCAAATGAAAACTCAACAAATATTTGTTGTGCTTTTTTGGTGCAAAGAAAATAATATCAAAGTTCAGTTGTAAGGTAACTAGGTGATTTTTAATGTTATTTCCTTTGTGGCACATGAATTGAATTATATAGTTCAATATTACCTAAAAATTATAAATAGAGGTCTACCGTGAAAACAGTTAACGCAATTATTAAACCGTTCAAATTAGATGATGTTCGTGAAGCCATTTCTGAAATTGGTGTTGAGGGTATCACTGTAAGTGAAGTGAAAGGTTTTGGTCGTCAAAAAGGACATACAGAATTATATCGTGGTGCAGAATATCAAGTAGATTTTTTACCAAAAGTTAAACTTGAAATTTCTGTAAATGATGACACGGTTGAGCGCTTAGTTGAAGCGATTAGCAAAGCCGCTTGCACAGGTAAAATTGGTGACGGTAAAATTTTCGTCTATAACCTTGAGCAAGCTATACGTATTCGTACAGGTGAGACTGACTCAGAAGCTCTTTAGTATTTATTCATTTTGTTGTAAAACCCAATTTAGCTGTTAAAAATACACATTGATTAAACTTAACTCAGTGCTTTTTCTTTTAAATTGAACCCTGCAACATAAAGTAGAACAATTATCTAAACAAAAATTTTTATAGGATTAATTATGGAACAGAATATTTTTCAACTTCAATATGCGTTAGATACCTTTTACTTTCTAATGTGTGGTGCGTTAGTCATGTGGATGGCAGCTGGTTTCTCAATGTTAGAAGCAGGTTTAGTACGCGCTAAAAATACGACTGAAATTTTAACTAAAAACGTGGCATTGTATGCCATTGCTTGCATCATGTACCTAGTTATAGGTTACGATATTATGTATGGCGGTGGCGTATTTTTAAATGGTATTGCTTTAGATGGTGCTGCTGATGCAGAGGCTTTAGTTGGTTCAGTATTAGCCGAGTCAGCAGAAGCGGGTTTTGATGGCGGTGCAGTTTATTCAAATGCAGCAGACTTCTTTTTCCAAGTTGTTTTTGTTGCAACTGCTATGTCAATTGTTTCTGGTGCTGTAGCTGAACGTATGAAATTATGGGCTTTCTTAGCGTTTACCGTTGTGTTAACAGGTTTTATTTACCCTATGGAAGGCGCTTGGACTTGGAATGGTGAATCAGTTTTTGGTCTTTATACTTTAGGAGACCTTGGTTTTTCTGATTTTGCTGGTTCGGGTATTGTTCATATGGCAGGTGCTTCTGCTGCATTAGCAGGTGTGTTATTACTAGGTGCTCGTAAAGGTAAATACACTAAAGACGGTAAAGTAAATGCCATTCCAGGTGCTAACTTACCTATGGCGACATTAGGTACCTTTATTTTATGGTTGGGTTGGTTTGGTTTTAACGGTGGCTCAGTATTAAAACTTGCTGATATTAACAGCGCAAACTCAGTTGCTATGGTGTTTTTAAATACTAATGCCGCAGCTGCAGCTGGTGCCATTTCTGCTTTAATTTTTGCTAAATTCTTATTTAAGAAGGCAGATTTAACTATGACATTAAACGGTGCGTTAGCAGGTCTTGTGGCTATTACTGCTGAGCCTTCAACGCCATCGCCTTTACAAGCATCTATTTTTGGTGCTATTGCTGGTGTTATTGTAGTGTTGTCAATTCTTGCTTTAGATAAAATTAAGATTGATGATCCAGTTGGTGCTATCTCTGTACATGGTGTGGTTGGTTTCTTTGGTTTAATGATTGTGCCATTAACCAATCCAGGATCTAGCTTTAGCGGACAGTTAATCGGCGCTGCTACTATTTTTGTTTGGGTATTCTGTGCTAGTTTTGTAGTTTGGTTTGCACTGAAGAAAATTATCGGTATTCGTGTAAGTGAAGAAGAAGAATACGAAGGTGTTGATATTTCTGACTGTGGTATGGAAGCTTACCCAGAGTTCACTAGAGGTTAAGAGCATCTAGAGGTTAATAGTATTTAACGTTTTTAGTGCTCTATGTTTAAAGCACTATAAGCGACTAAAAATAACTTTCTAGTAAACATTAAAAAAGCAGCGATTTCGCTGCTTTTTTATTGGCTGATTTTTATGAGTAAATATTCGGGGTTAATTTTTAATAGCTAACTTTCGTATTGAAAGCAACATAAAAAGAAACACTGATAACCAAGCAAAAGATCCACCGCTGCTATTGTCAGGCGTTGGCTCAACAGGGGATGTTATGAGTGTGTTTTTTACGGGGGTTAAATCACTATCAGTCACTTCAGATGAATCTATGATGATCATTTGATTTATAACAACAAAATTTTCAATGCCTGGTGTTTCTAAATCAGCGCATTGTTGACCATTATCAACAACCATTGGAATACCTTGCAAATTTCCAGCATTACATAATTCAAGTTGTTCTATTTTTTCTAACACTGTCATCCCGTCGCCAATTATTTGGCCAAATACAGTATAACCTCCATTTTCCGTGTCTAATTTAGGTGCCCCTGCACTATTATTAGCTAAATTAAAAAACCACTGATCAGTTGCGCTGTTTGGGTTGCCGCTAAGCTTAGCCATCGCAATTGTGCCTTTTACATTTGAATAAACAGGTTCATTCATTACAGAGGCATTTGTGTCAATGCGTGTTAAAGGCCAATCACCTTCGAAAGTAAACCCGCCACCTTGAACTACAAAGTTGGGCGAAACGCGATGCACTACTGAATTGGTGTAATGCTGTTCATCAATATATTGAAGGAAGTTATCAACTGTTTTTGGAGTGGTTTGGTCGAATAAATTAACTTGAAAGTTGCCTTGTGAAGTTCTAAATTCAACAATAGTGGCATCAACAAGTGATGTTAAACTAACGAATAACATAGTGGTATAAAAGGTTTTTTTTAGCATTATTACAGTCTATATGAGAAAGATAGTTGCATCATAATAGCTGCTGTATTGTAATTCAACTTCCTACTTCTGGCTTTTGCAGAAAGACTAAACAGTTACATTTAAAAATTATTAGTGCTATAACAAGGGGAGAATATTTTCTTCTTTCATAATCCACTTGTTCAGGGCTTGCTATGTGGCGTACATTGTTGCTATTTCTACTTTTATTTTCAATTCAGTTAAGTGTTCAAGCAAAATATATTGATAAGCAATTAGAAAAAATTGTGCAGCAAGAAGATAAAAATATCGCTGTAGCCCAGTTAAGTGAATTATTTGAAGATAAAAACCTTAATAACGAGCAACGTATAGAAATATTGATACTAAAAAGCCGCGGTTACCTAAGTTTAAGCGAGTTAAAAAAAGCATTAATAGCAAGCCAACAAGCTAAGCAATTAGCTAATCAAGAAAGTTTATTATTACAACAAGCTCAAGCAGATAAATTAATCGGCATTATTCTTTATTTTCAAGGTCAATACGATCAATCTCTGCACGCTTATCAAACTGCTTTATATTATTTTCAAAAGCAGCCTTTTTCTGAAAATATAGCTATTAAAAAAGCTAACTTATTAAATAACATTGCATTAGTGCAAACTTCCCAAGGTAATGCTGTTGCCGCGCTTAAAAGTTATCAACAGGTTGAGCCTTTATATCAACTTTACGGTAATGAAGAAGACAAAATTGATGTTCGTTATAATCTAGCGATACTTTATATAAGCTTACGTCGTTACGATATTGCCATCACTATGCTTAAGGAAGTAATCACTAAAAGATTGGTAATAAACGATCATTATGGCGTTGCCAAAGCTTCTGGTGACTTAGGGGTTTCATACAAATATTCGGGTCAATATCAGCAAGCAGAACAACACATTGTCAAGGCATTAAATTATTTTCAAAAGCATGACGATAAATATAATGAAGCTTCTTACCTTCATAATCTTGCAGAAGTAAATTATGAATTATCTAATCTAGATAAAGCACTCAATTATGCTGTTTTAGGCGTTAAGGTGAGTAAAGAAATAGGTCACCAAATGGCTTATGGAGGCAGCTTACAAACGTTAGCTAAAATTTTCTTTCATCAAGGTGATATTGAACGTTCTCGTGCTAATGTTGAATTATCAAATTTTATAGCACAAAAAATGGGCTTCCAACGGTTAATGAATGATAATTTAGCCTTAATGTCACTCATTTATGCGGCAGACGGTAAAACAAAGAAAGCACTGGAAGCGCAATTGTTTTATCAAAAAGCGCGATTAAAACTATCTAATGAGACGCTGAATGAGCAAATTGCGCAATTTGAATCTGATCAACTAACTCAGCAAGTAAAAAGTTTACAGCAAAGTAAAAAATTTCAGCAATTAGAATTAACCAAAGCAGCACAACAACGCCAATTTTCTATTTTAGTTATTGCTTTTTTATTGATAGTGCTGTTTTTAATTTATCGTCGTTACCTTGAAAGTAGGTTAACTAAAGAGCTAGAAGATAGGGTTAAACAGCGAACAAAAACTTTAGAGTTTTTAACACAAGAGTTGCAAAGCGCCAATTTGATCAAAAGCCAATTTTTAGCGAATATGAGTCATGAAATTAGAACGCCACTTACTGCTGTTCTTGGTCAGGCAGAAGCGATTATTTACGGAGATTTTGACGATACATGTATCGTTAAAGAAGTTGAAGTTATTCATAATAATAGCTTGCACTTACTACAATTAATTAATGATATTTTAGATTTAAGTAAAATTGAAGCAAACAAGTTTGAGTTAAATAATAGACAGCAAAATCTACATGAGATAGTCAACAAGTTAAATGATATGTTTACCGAGCAAGCGCAACGTAAAAATCTATCATTTACAGTTACCCATCATTTACCTAACCCTTTTATAATAGATATTGACGGTTTACGTTTAAAGCAAATCCTAATCAACCTTTGCTCTAATGCTATTAAATTTACCAGTGAAGGTTGGGTATCTTTAGACATTGCTATAATAGATAAAACATTGTTGTTCACTGTTACCGATACAGGAATAGGCATGAACTCAGATCAAATGGCTAAAGTTTTCAATATTTTTACTCAAGGTGATAATAGTATTAGTAGACGATTTTCTGGCTCAGGATTAGGACTATTTTTATCAGAACAATTGGCAAAAGTAATGTCAGGTAAAATCACAGTTAGTAGCCAATTAAATCACGGTAGTACTTTTGTGCTTAAATTACCTTTTGGAGAGATTTACCCCGCTTTAACAAATATAAAAACTAATTTAAATGAACTGACGGCAATAGATTCAAGGAAGAAAATCTATGTAGGAAAAATTTTATTAGCGGATGATCATGATGATAATCGACGTCTAATTGCTAGACTCTTAACTAGCTTAGGTTTGGAAGTAATTGAAGCATCGAATGGTATTGAAGCAGTAGAACTTTGCATTGAGCATCAACCAGCATTAATCTTATTAGATATTCAAATGCCTAAAATGGATGGAATACAAACGTTAGAAGAGTTAAAAAGGCTTGGTTGTAATCACCCTGTGTATGCACTCACGGCTAATGCAATGTCTCATGAAATAGCGCAATATTTAGCGCTTGGTTTTGCAGGTCATCTTAAAAAACCAATTGAACGAGAAATATTTTTAACTACCATAGCTCAGTATTACCCAGAAGCTAATAATTCTGAGGTTAATAGCTCTGAAACTGTTAATTCGCCCGAGCAAGTTGGCGATAACTTTGATATATCAGATCTTGTGCAATCATTTGTTGATCATTTGTCGCAGGATAAACAGGATCTTTTAGATTATAGTGACAGCCATGATAATAAAAATATAGCTAGAACGGCTCATAAAATAGCAGGTGCTGCAAAAATGTTTGGCTTTGCTGAATTGTCACAAAGTGCTATTGAATTAGAAGTGGCAATCAAGAAACAAAAAACAGATGTCATTGACGACTTAACACATTGTTTACTAGATGAAATTATGTTGGTCCAACATGAAAATAAAAAGGATGTTAAGTTAATTACTTTAAAAGATAAGAAGAAGGATTAGAAAAAGTAATGTGCAAAGACCAAGATGATATATGGCAAGTGATGTAACATCTCGCTACATTAAATAAACTTTACTACTCTGTGACGTATGTTGGGTATATACTCTTACTATAAAAGTTACAATATTACTGGGATTTCAAATGGCTAGAGAACAATTTGGTGTTTGCGCAGAGCCAAACTTGCATGGTAATTATTTATTATTTAATGTTTTAGATGATAAAAATGCATTTATTCGTACTGCTTTATCTCGTCTGCCTGCATTATTTGATGATTATGCGGATCAGTTTTCAGAAGCTAATTTAACAGGCGTAATTGCCATAGGAGCAAACTATTGGGATGAATTCTATCCGCAAGCGCGTCCAGTACTTTTGAAAGCGTTTCCCTCAATGAATAACGATGACAGAATTGCCCCCAGTAGTAATGTGGACATTTATATAGAGATTCGAAGTGATCGGTCTGATGTTAATCATATTGTCAGCTCTAAAGTTTGTCAGTTACTTGCTGACAGTGTTGAATTAATTGAACAAGTGCAGGCATTTCGTTTTCTTGATGGCCGTGATTTAACTGGCTTTGTTGATGGCACTGAAAATCCTCAAGGTATGCATCGCAGAGAAGTAGCACTGGTTAAAGAGTGTGATGATGCTGCTTTTTCAAGTGGCAGTTACTTACATACTCAACGCTATCAACACAATTTAACACTGTGGGGGTCACTGAAAGATAAAGAACAAGAAGATGTTTATGGACGAACTAAAGTTGATAACATTGAATATAACAGTGAAGATAAACCTTTAACTGCGCATACTAAACGCACTAATCTAAAGGATGAAAATGGTAATACGATTGAAATTCTTAGACAAAGTATGCCTTATGGTGATATGAAACAGCAGGGACTATTTTTTGTCTCTTATTGTCAGTCACCAGAGCCATTTGAAATAATGTTAAAGAGCATGATCCATGGTGATGAGCATGGTAATGTTGATCACTTACTTAAATACACGCAGGCTGAAACAGGGGCCGCTTTTTTTGCGCCCAGTTTAACTTTTTTAACTGAACTTGAAGGCACTATCGATTAAGGTGTTTTAATGGCGGTTGTTTGGTATCAAATGTAAATGACTAATAATTAACTAATAACTGCCATCAGAATGAAAAGGCTCTACAACATAGCGTCCTTGGTTCACTGCTAATTCAGACTCAGGAGCCAATGTTCCTAAGCGATAAAGTGCAGGCCCTGTAGGCTCTCCTAACAGGTAACTAATACCTTTATGCTCAATCATCATTTCTCCCGTTTCAGCAGGAATAGCAATACCAATAAAGGCATGTTGATCAATATAGATCATTGCCATCGCTATCCTTGGCATCAATGCTCGTAATATTGTTGCAGTTAAGGTCATTTTACTGTCGCAGTCTCCTTGATTTTCCCACAGTAATTTTGCTGGCGGATTAAAACCTGCACCTGAAGAAGTAATACGTGACTCTAATGTAGAATATGGAATGCTTTGTACAAAGCCAAGTATATAGTTAGTCACTTTACGAACATTTTCAACTTCAATTGTATCTAAAATAATTGGCTTAAGAACTTTAAAGTCAGCAACTGAATCATTAGCAATACTGACGTGATTTACTTTTATACCTGTTTGTTGGTCATGGGTTGTAAATAATTGGTAGTAATTTTTTTTGAAATATTGACTGGTAGCTTCTTGTTCTATTTCTTTAACTTTTTGGTAAGCAATGGCGACATCTTTATCTTCTAATCCCTTTACTTGCACAATCATTTTTCCATCTTGTTGTAGAAAAAAAGCCTGCGCTCCATGTAAAGGCTGTTTTCTTAGTTGTTTTCTTACAGTGTGCATAATTGTTTTTTGAGCAAATTCACTTTGATAAGATCTAAGCACTCGAAAGCGTTCAAACAATGCAGGCTTAGTTAAAGAAAAACGCATTGATTGTGGCTTGCTGTCATGATCAATCCACTGATAATTAAAAAGGTATTGCTCATCTTGTAATTGTTTAGAGAAACTAATTTGTTTAGCTTTTACTAAGTTGGGCAGCAACAAAAATAGACAAAGTAAAATTTTAATGGTTTTCACTGTAATTCCTAACAAGTTTTCTATACGTAATTATGAGTCTAGTTATTTAACACTAACTCAAGATTTAACAAAACATCAAGTTTTAATAGGTGAAATGTACAGTTGAACTTTACTTTTATTGTTATTAATGTAAAAATCAAACATGCGTTTGAATTTCGTGTTTGTATACGAATTTGGATATAATAAATAATTAAATTTAATAGATTGTACTTAATAATATAATTAAATAGGGGTTGTTGTGGCTGAATATAAAGTTCCATTAAAAGATATGAGTTTCTTGCTATATGAGGTGTTTCAAGCTGATAAAATGTGGCAGAAGTTACCTAAATTATCAGAGCAAGTTGATAAAGACACAGCCCAAGCCATTTTACAAGAATGTGCAAAAATATCAGAGCAAGCGCTAGCGCCTATTTCTCGTGAAGGTGATGAAGTTGGTGTGAGCTTTAAAGACGGTGTTGTTACCACGGCTCCAGGGTATAAAGAAGCTTTTAATACTTATGCTGAGGGCGGATGGACAGCACTTGGAGGCGATATTAATTATGGCGGAATGGGCATGCCAAAAATGCTAACCGCTTTACACGAAGAAATGCTTTGTAGTGCAGATATTTCATTTGCTCTTTATCCTGTATTGACTGCTGGCGCTGCTTTGTCGTTAGCAAAACATGGTAGTGAAGAATTAAAACAGCGTTATCTTACACGTATGTATGCTGGTGAATGGGCAGCCTCAATGTGTTTAACTGAAGCTCATTCTGGTTCTGATTTAGGCATTATCCGCACTAAAGCGATACCTCAAGAAGATGGTAGTTATAACATTACCGGTAATAAAATTTTTATTACGGGTGGTGAACATGATCTTACTGAAAATATTGTGCATTTAGTTTTAGCCAAATTACCTGATGCACCAGCGGGTCCTCGCGGTATTTCATTGTTTTTAGTACCTAAGTTTCATGTTAATGATGACGAAACACTGGGTGAACGCAACACTGTAAGTTGTGGCTCTATTGAACACAAAATGGGTATCCATGCTTCTTCAACGTGTGTTATGAATTTTGATGATGCAAAAGGTTACTTAATTGGTGAGTTAAATAAAGGTTTAGCTTGTATGTTCACTATGATGAACTTTGAACGTATTGGTGTTGGCATTCAAGGTTTAGGTGCGGCGGTACGCTCATATCAAAATGCGCTAGAATATGCAAAAGATAGATTACAAGGACGAGCGCTTGACAGTAAAGTAAATGGTGTTAAAAACCCCGATCAAGAAGCAGACTCTATTATGGTTCATGGCGATGTTCGCCGTATGCTATTAAATATGAAAGCATTAAATGAAGGGTCACGCGCACTTTCAAGTTATATATCAATGCAATTAGATTACACTACGTATGGTGAAGGCGAAGAACAAGTAAAAGGTGAAGCCTTAGTCGCACTAATGACACCTGTCGCCAAAGCATTTTTTACCGATTTAGGTTTTGAAAACACCGTTGCTGGTCAACAAGTTTTTGGTGGTCATGGCTTTATTCGTGAATGGGGACAAGAGCAACTAGTGCGTGATGCACGAATTACTCAAATTTATGAAGGTACTAATGGTATTCAAGCGATGGACTTGCTAGTGAGAAAAATAGCAACATCAAAAGGTGCCTTGTTGAAAGTGTTTACTGACGAAGTGAATACTTACATTGATGCAAATAAAAATGATACAACAATGGCTGAATTCATTACGCCGCTTAGTGAAGCATTAAATGATTTAACTGAACTTACGGATGATTTGTTAGCTAAATCACAAACTAATATCAATGAACTTGGCGCATCAGCTAATGATTACTTACATGTGTTTGGCTATACTGCAATGGCTTACATCTGGGCAAGAATGGCACAAACTTCGCTAATTCAAAAAGAGAATAATGGCGATAGTGGTGATGACTTCTATCAAAGTAAGTTACATACAGCGCGTTATTACTTCACACGTATACTTCCTCGTCGTATTTCTTTAATAGCCTCAGCTAAATCAGGTTGTGATTGCATGTTTGATATTGAAGATGAATTATTTTAAATCTTAAATTTAAGCATTAATATCAACACCGCAAAAAAAACCTCGCTCACAAGCGGGGTTTTTTTTGAGTTGAAGCCACTCGGGTATATTTACCACTTGAAGATAGTTTCCATTCTATTTTTCTATTAATATGATATTTATTTTATGATTTTTTGGTAATTGTGTGGACTAGAGATCCACAAAACCCCACAAATTCATCTACTTCCTGTAATTCTTTATCTAGCCCTTATTTTTACTGGTTTTTTGACCAGTGTTTGTATCATCATTTTCCCTATTATTTGCTTGACATAAGTTTGCTTTAGTCACTAAACTGTACCATTGTGGTAAAAAGTGGGTAATTGTGGATCTTAGCAATTAACAACTAAAATTTTTAAGTAACTTTTAAGTACATAAGGCGAGTTTAAAACCATGTTCAGAGGTGCTAGCGCAATCACGCTCGATAGCAAAAATAGAATCACGATGCCTACACGGTATCGCGAGGAGATATTTGCCGATTGCCAAGGAAAAATGATCTGCACGGTTGATATTCAACACGCATGCTTATTGCTTTACCCCTTACCTGAATGGGAAGAAATTGAGCTAAAACTTTGTAACTTATCAAGCATGAATCAGCAAGAGCGTTTATTGCAACAAGTTTTACTCGGTAATGCTACTGATTGTGACATGGATAAAAATGGTCGTATATTACTCAATGGACCATTAAGACAGCATGCAGGTTTAGAGAAGTCAGTAATGTTAGTTGGACAATTGAAAAAGTTTGAAATTTGGAGTGAGTCAGCATGGCAAACACAAATGCAGCAAGGTATTAATAAAATTCAATCGGGAGAAATTGAATTAACTGAACGCTTGTTAGATTTATCTTTATAAGAATTATTAAGTTAAAAGGGTTACAAAAACAGCATGGAATTAGATAAAACACATATTTCTGTTTTATTAACCGAAGCGGTCGATGGCTTAGATATTGACCCAAATGGTTGCTATATCGACTGTACTTTCGGTCGTGGTGGTCACTCGTCTTTAATTTTATCTAAATTATCAACACAAGGGCGATTGATTGCTATTGATCGCGACCCTAGCGCTATTGTTGCCGCTGAAAAATTTAAAAATGATGAGCGATTTTTAATTGAACATCAAGGTTTTGCTAATCTAGCTGAAATAGCTCAGCAGCATGAATTAATTGGCAAGGTCGATGGTATTTTATTGGATTTAGGTGTTTCTTCTCCGCAACTTGATGAAGCTGAACGTGGCTTTAGTTTTATGAAGGATGGTCCGTTAGATATGCGTATGGATACTACGCGCGGACAAACAGCTGCGCAGTGGTTAGCGGTTGCTGATGTTGAAGATATCACTTGGGTGTTAAGAACGTTTGGCGAAGAAAAACATGCTTGGCGCATTGCTAATGCTATTGTTGATGCCCGTGAAGAAACTCCTTTTATTCGTACTAGCCAATTAGCAAAGTTGATTAAAACCACTGCTCCTCAACGAGAAATCAAAAAGCATCCTGCAACGCGTAGCTTTCAAGCTATTCGTATGTACATCAATAGTGAGCTTGAACAAATAGAAAAAGTATTAGCGGCTTCTTTATCTGTGCTGGCAGAAAATGGTCGCTTAGTTGTAATAAGTTTTCATTCGTTAGAAGACAGGTTAGTAAAACAGTTTATGAAAAAGAACTCACAAGGTAAGCAAGTACCTCGAGGCATGCCAATTAGTGAGGCAGAGTTAAATAAAAGTAAAAAGTTTACTTTGATTGGTCGTAAATTAAAACCTAGCAAAAGTGAAGTTGAAGAAAATATCCGTTCACGTAGTTCAGTGTTGCGTATTGCTAAACGCTTACCACACACAGTTGATTAATTTTGGTAAATCAACGGGCAGCACCAAGAAAAACGGTGTCTAATCAAGTGTTGGTATTAGATATTTGGCAAGATATTAGACAGCATTTTATAAGCTATATTTTATTGTTTTTAGTTGTAGCCTCTGCGTTTTCAGTTATTTATTACACGCATATGAACAGGCAAACAACGAGTGAGTTAGAACAACTTTATACCCAAAGAGATGAGCTAGATATTGAGTGGCGCAACTTATTGCTAGAGCAAAATAGCTTAGCGGAGCACAGCGCAATAGAGAGCAGAGCAAAAAAGCTGTTGAATATGAAACGGCCTGATGCTGATTCAGAAATAATTGTTACTTTAAAATAACCTTTTTGTAGGCTGGGATTTAGTCCCAAAGAAAATTAATCCACAAAAAAACATTAAGCACATGAGTCAATGAACAAAAAAGCTAGTAACCGCAGTAGTCAACCAACAACAACCGCATGGCGTTATTACGTTGTGATAGGTATTGTTGTCTTGATTTATACAGGGTTACTAGCGCGTAGTGCTTATATTCAAATAATTGAACCAGATATGTTGAAAAAACAGGGTGACATGCGTTCAATGCGTGTGGCTGCTAATACGGTACAACGTGGCTCTATTATTGATAGAAATGGTGATGAATTAGCGATTAGTGTGCCAGTAGAAACAGTTTGGGCTGATCCAAAAATCATTATGGATAATAACGCTCTTGCAATGGTAGAACATTGGCAAGCACTTGCTGATGTATTAGGAAAAGATGTTAACAAGTTAACGACTCGCGTGGTGCGTAGTCCTACTAAGCGCTTTGTTTATCTTGAGCGAAAAATCTCCCCAGCAATGGCAAAATATATTCGTCAACTGAAAATCCCAGGTATTCACTTACGCAAAGAATCAAAACGTTTTTATCCAACAGGTGAAATTAGTGCGCATATTGTTGGATTCACCAATGTTGATGATAAAGGCATTGAAGGTGTAGAACGTGTATACGATCAAATATTAACGGGTAAAGGTGGAAACAAGCGTTTTAGAAAAGACGCCAAAGGCCGAAAAATTGAGATTATTTCTGTTGAAAAGGCACAAGCGGCACAAGATGTTACGTTAACTATTGATCAACGTATTCAGGCTATTGCATATAAAGAATTAAAAGGTGCGGTACAAGCGTTTAAAGCAACCTCTGGCTCAGTAGTGGTTGCTGATATTCATACGGGTGAAATATTAGCGATGACTAATAGTCCATCGTATAACCCAAACAATCGTCGTAATACTGCCATTCATCGTTTTAGAAATCGTGCGATAACCGATATTTATGAACCGGGCTCAACTATGAAGCCACTCACGGTTTTAACCGCGTTAGAATTTGGCTCAGCGAAAGTTAATACCGTTATCAACACAAGCCCAGGTTGGATGCGTTTAGGAGGCCGACGAGTTAATGACCCAATTAATCGTGGAAAACTATCCATTGAAGATATCTTGGTTACTTCGTCAAATATGGGTACAACAAAATTAGCACTTTCAGTTCCCAAAGATTTTTTGTTAGACAAGTTTTTCGATGCAGGGTTTGCTGATAACACAGGCACAGATTTGGTTGGTGAAAGTTCAGGTATGATGCATGACAGGCAACGGTGGTCAAAATTTGAATTAGCAACGTTGTCTTGGGGTTATGGCTTGGCAATAACACCAATGCAGTTGGCTCGCTTTTATGCAACGTTAGCCAATGGCGGTATCAAACGAGAATTGTCTATTGTTAAAAAGGATAAACCACCAGAAGGTGAACGAGTATTCTCTAAGAAAAATTCATTAGCAATTACTCATATGCTTGAAACTGTTGTTGATGAACATGTGCAAAAAGCCAAAGTTGATGGTTATCGCGTAGGCGGTAAAACGGGCACCTCATTTAAAGCAGTTGCTGGTGGTTATGGTAACGATTATGTTGGATTATTTGCTGGCGTTGCGCCAATTTCAGATCCCAAAGTTGTTGTTGTTGTGGTTATTAACGATCCTGGTGGTGATTTATATCATGGCGGTGAAGTAGCAGCGCCAGTATTTTCTCGTGTAATGAAAGGAACACTGCGCGTTTTAAATATCGCACCTGATGCAAGTGACAAATTAGCTTCGAGTCATGAATTACTTGCATCAAGAAACAGGCTAAAAGATGTGAATAAGGAGGCTAATGATGCGTAAATCATCAATTGCTATTCCTTTAAACCGCTTACCTTCAAAGCAATTGCCTCCAACTAGCCTAATCAAACAAGTGTTAAGTGGTTTTGCAATTACTTGTCCAGATAATATCGATTTAATGGATTATCAAGGCAACTTAACTAACGACAGCCGTAGTATTTCAAATAACAATAGTACAGGGGATATCTTCTGCGCCATTATTGGTCACGCTCAAGATGGTCGTCAATATATTGAAAGTGCTATTCATTCAGGCGCTAAATTAGTGTTATCTGAATGTGAAAATGAAGCAGAGCACGGAAACATTTCTTATCTTGGTGAAACGAATGAACAGGTTGCTGTTATTAGTTTTTATCAGTTAAATAAAAAGCTGTTTTCCCTTGCGAGTGCTTATTATCAATCGCCAGAAAAAAGCATGACCATGATTGGGATTACAGGCACCAATGGTAAAACGAGTACTAGTCAATTGCTTGGGCAAATTTTAACCAGTTGTCAAAAGCCTTGTGCAATTATCGGCACTAACGGTGCAGGAGTGGTTGATGACTTACAAGCGCTAGAAAATACCACACCGAGTGCGACAGATTTAGTGCAATTATTTTCTCTCTTTAGCCAAAAAATAGTTAGTCAAAAGAAAATAACTCACCTAGCCATGGAAGTATCATCTCATGCGCTTGAGCAAGGCAGAGTCACAGGGAATACTTTTGACATTGCTGTGTTCACTAATTTAAGCCGAGACCATCTAGATTATCACGGTACTATGGCTGATTATGCTGCCGCCAAAAGGCAACTATTCACCCATAATAAAAAGCAAATTGCAGTATTAAATGGTGATGATAATCAAGTTAAATCTTGGTTGGCACAGTGGCCAACACCAGATAAAGTTTGGCTTTATGGCCGTAGTGAACGAGTGCGTCAATATGCACGATTTGTTAGTTGCCGTAATATTACACATCACAGCCAAGGTGTTGATTTTATTTTAAACACACACCTTGGTGACATTGAAATTCACAGCCCATTACTGGGTGACTTTAATATTGATAACCTACTTGCCGTTATTGCCGTGTTATTAATTGAAGGTATTAGTTTAGTTACGGTTGCAGAAAAAGTGACTGACGTTAACGCGATTTCAGGGCGTATGGAAGCCTTTTCATATCCTAACGCACCAACTGCCGTTGTTGATTATGCACATACGCCTGATGCGTTAGAAAAAGCTTTGATCGCTTGTCGTCAACATTGTCATGGTACCTTGTTTGTTGTTTTTGGCTGTGGTGGTGACAGAGATAAAGGAAAACGCCCGTTAATGGCGCAAGCGGCGCAAAAACATGCTGACTGTATAGTGGTCACTAATGATAACCCACGCACTGAAATGCCCATGAGTATTATTGACGATGTATTAGCAGGGCTTAATGATAAGTGCCAAGTCAATGTCATTATTGATAGAAAACAGGCGGTGTTAGAGACATTAGCAAAAGCACAAGCTAACGATGTGGTGTTGTTAGCAGGTAAAGGGCATGAAGACTATATTATTTTAGGTCATGACAGAATTGATTATAACGAGCGTCAAGTTGTAAAGAGCTTCTTTGAAAATATAGAGCAGCACGCTTTAGCAGGTGAAAAAGCATGATCAGCTTAAACTTATCAACACTTGCAACAGCAATGAATGGTCAGTTGATTTGCCATGAATCAATGCTTTCTATTCAAGTTAAAAATATCGTAACTGATTCCCGAGCACTTAACACACAGCAACAAAAACAAAAGCAGCACGAACAAAACCAACAAGCAGCAGAGCAAGATGCTTTTTTAGCATTAAAAGGGCCTAATTTTGACGGTCATCGTTTTGCTCAACAAGTTGTAGAAAGCGGTTGTCAGATATTGATTGTTGAACATCAAATTACAAATATTGATAGCAGCAATGTTGTGCAAATTATTGTTGATGATACGCGTATTGCACTTGGGAAAATTGCCGCTTATGTTAAACAACAAGTGGCGCCAAAAACAGTAGGAATAACAGGTAGTAGTGGTAAAACTACGGTAAAAGAAATGCTTGCAGCCATTCTATCGCGTTTAGGCAAAGTGTTGGCGACTAATGGTAACTTTAATAATGATATTGGTGTGCCGCTAACTTTATTACGTTTAGAAAATGATCATGATTTTGCTGTGATTGAAATGGGCGCTAATCATATGGGTGAAATTGCGTATACCACAGAATTAGTAAAACCTGACATTGCCATGATCAACAATATTGCCGCTGCTCATCTAGAAGGGTTTGGTGATTTATGTGGCGTAGCTCGCGCCAAAGGTGAAATATTTTCAGGGCTGTCAGCAGAAGGTGTTGCCTTATATAACCAAGATACAAAATACACCAGTAAATGGCAGTGGCGACTAACCAACAAACAAGTACGAACTTTTTCTTGTGCTAATGCTAGATATACCGAAGGTTCTATTAATGCAGATTGTTACAGTAAAAATGTCACGCTAGATGAAAATGGTTGTGCAAGTTTTGAATTGCAAAGCTCATTAGGTCAATGTGTTATTACATTAACTGTACCAGGAACTCATAATGTCTGTAATGCCGTAGCGGCGGCGGCAGCAGCTATTGAATGTGGTGCAACACTCAATGACATTCAGTTAGGCTTAGCCGAGATGATACCTGTTAAAGGGCGTTTAAATGTTCATCACTTAAGTGCAACGAACATCAGCAATAAAATTAAATTAATTGATGATACTTACAATGCCAATGTTGAGTCCATTAAAGCCGCTATCGTATTACTTGCTGGTTACTCAGGGCAACAAATTTTAGTGCTAGGTGATATGGCTGAATTGGGTAGTGACGCCCGTAATTATCATCAAGACGTGGGTGAATACGCTAAAGAGCAAGGCATTAACGTTTTACTCACATTAGGCGTATTAAGTCAAAACACAAGCGATGCTTTTGCTCGAAAAAACACAGCAGTAAGTGAGCACTTTAGTGATAAAAACATACTTGAAAATTACTTATTTAATTTGCTTACCTGTGAAAAAAACACTGATCAAACGCTCACCACTCAAGAGGTAAATATTTTAGTAAAAGGCTCTCGTAGCGCTCATATGGAATATGTCGTTGAAGATATTATTAACTGGCATGCTCAGCAGCAAACAGAAAGCCAGTTGCTAAGTCAAAATAAGCTAAGTGAAAATAAACTTAGCATGAACAAACAAGGCAATTCTTAATGTTACATTGGTTAGCTGAATATTTAACCCAGTACTACAGTGCGTTTAATGTATTTTCATACTTAACCCTTCGCGCCATTGTTAGTACGTTAACGGCGTTATTTATTTCGCTTTATTTTGGTCCTAAATTGATTCGTTATTTGCAAAAAATGCAAATAGGTCAAACAGTACGCGATGATGGCCCAGAAAGTCATTTGTCAAAATCAGGCACGCCAACGATGGGCGGCATACTTATTTTAGCTTCAATAGTTATTAGCGTTTTATTATGGGCTAATTTATCGAACACTTACGTTTGGGTTGTACTGTTTGTTGTGGTGAGTTTTGGTTTGATTGGTTTTGTTGACGATTACCGTAAAGTCATTCGAAAAGATGCTAATGGTTTAATTGCTCGATGGAAGTACTTTTGGCAAACAGTAGTAGGTTTGGCAACGGCAATATTTTTATATCAAATATCACACCCAGATCAAACTTTTTTATTGATCCCATTTATTAAAGACGTAATGCCACAGTTAGGTGTTTTTTATATTGTTATGACCTATTTCGTTATTGTTGGTACCAGTAATGCGGTTAATCTAACGGATGGTTTAGATGGTTTAGCCATAGTGCCAACTATTATGGTTGCGGGTGCTTTTGCTTTATTTGCCTATGTTACAGGTAATGTAAATTTTGCAGAATATTTAAATATTCCACACATAGCCATGACATCAGAACTTGTGATTGTTTGTACTGCTATTGTGGGAGCAGGGCTTGGTTTCTTATGGTTTAACACGTATCCAGCACAAGTATTTATGGGTGATGTTGGCTCGTTAGCATTAGGAGCTGCGTTAGGTGTTATTGCTGTATTGGTAAGGCAGGAATTGGTGCTATTTATTATGGGTGGAGTTTTCGTTATGGAAACCGTATCAGTAATTTTACAAGTAGGCTCTTATAAAATGCGTGGTCAAAGAATATTTAGAATGGCACCTATTCATCATCATTACGAGTTAAAAGGTTGGCCAGAGCCAAGAGTTATTGTGCGCTTTTGGATTATTTCGTTAATTTTAGTTTTGATTGGTTTAGCGACATTAAAACTTCGCTAAGCAGAACAAAGCAAAAGAAAAGAAAGTTGAGTAACGAGTTGTTCGTTACATCTAAAAAAATAGAAAAATAGAGAAAAGATAAAAAATGACATTGTTAACAGATTTTAAACATAAACAAATACTAGTGCTAGGCGCTGGCATCACAGGTATGTCCTGTGCTCGCTACCTTAGTGCTCAAGGTTTGTGTTTTACTGTTAATGATTCTCGCGCCAACCCTTTTACTGCTAACTACAGCAAACAACAATTCAACGAAGACTTCCCTACGGCAAATTTATATTTAGGGCAATGGCAAAGCGAATTAATTGCTAATGCTGATGTTATTTTAATCAGCCCAGGTATTGATAGCACTATGGATGAAATAGCACAAAATATTAGTGCTGATTGCTGCGTGATGGGTGATGTTGAGCTATTTTGTCAAATTAACAATGAGCGTGGCTTTGACGAACAAAGTAAACCTATTGATATTATTGCCGTCACTGGTTCGAATGGTAAATCTACCGTAGTGTCATTACTTGCCTATTTAGCAAAAAGTTTAGGTGTTAATGCGCAGCTTGGCGGTAACATTGGTCAGCCAGTATTAGATATATTTACCAATGAAAAAACAACCGTAAATACGTGTACAGGTAAAACATTACCTGAATTGTTAATTCTAGAATTATCTAGTTTCCAATTAGAAACCTTAACCAGTATGCAGGCCATTGCAACGAGCGTATTAAACATTAGTGATGACCACCTTGATCGTCATCAGACAATGGCAAATTATCAGAAAATAAAACAAAGCATATACGCTCAAGGTAAGTTAGCGATTACCAACCGTGATGATATTGCAACAAATACACCTAATCACTCTCAACCTATACTTTCTTTTGGTAGTGACAATCCAAGTGACAACCCAAATGAAAATCAATTTGGTATTACCGTTGTTAATGGCAAAACGACTTTAGCTTTTGGTGAGCAAAGTTTAATTGCATTAGAGCAACTACCGTTAGCTGGAATGCACAACGCACTAAATTATTTAACGGCATTAGCCTTTGGTTATAGTGCGGGTTGGTCATTAACTGAAATGATTAATAATTTAGCGGGCTTTACTGGCTTAGCGCACCGATGCCAACGCGTTGAAAGCAATGATGGTATTACGTGGATTAATGATTCTAAAGCGACGAATGTTGGCGCTACTATTGCGGCAATTAGTGGCTTAGCACAAATGCTTTCTTCACAAAATAAAATCAAGCAACGTTTGATTCTTATTGCAGGAGGCGATGGTAAAGGTGCGGATTTTACGCCGCTAATAAAACCGTTAGCGCAACATGTAAGTCAGGTAATTACATTAGGAAAAGACGGTGACAAAATTGCTAGATTAGCTGAAAACTCAAGTAAAGTGATCAGCTTATTTGAAGCTGTAAAAGTGGCCAAAGCGAATGCTAGAGCAGGCGATATTGTACTACTTTCTCCTGCTTGCGCTAGTTTAGATATGTTTAATAGTTTTGCTGAACGCGGTGAGCAATTTATTGCAGCTGTTACTAAACTGTCGGAGGCAAACTAATGAAAGCATCTTCCGAAGCCATAGAAAATACAGAGCAGCAAATCAAATTACCTTTTTTGTCTGCGCTTAGCACTTCAATTAGTGCTTCTTTTAGCAGTGGCGTTCTTAAGGTTTTTGACAATGAGTCTACACCACAAAGCGGTATGGTTTTTGACCGTAGCTTTGTTGTTTTAGTACTTATTATGTACATGATTGGTTTGATTATGGTAGCAAGCTCTTCTATGCCCGTGGCTGAACGTCTATTTAACAATCCTTTCCACTTTGTTATTCGTCATGCGATCTACATTGTCTTGAGTTTAGGTATTGCAGGCGTTGCTTTACAAATCCCCATGGCATGGTGGCAAAAAAATAGTAGTTACTTATTAATGCTTGGTCTGTTTTTATTAGTCACTGTACTGTTAGTTGGTCGTTCTGTTAATGGTTCAACTCGTTGGATTGTAGTGGGGCCTATAACTGTACAAGCAGCTGAGCCAGCCAAACTGTTTTTCTTTTGTTATTTGGCTGCCTATTTAGTGCGTCGTCGTGATCAAGTTATGGAAGACTGGAAAGGTTTTGCTAAACCATTAATTGTTTTTGCTGTACTCGCTGCTTTATTATTAAGACAACCAGATTTAGGCACAATTATTGTTATGTTTGTCACAACCTTTGGCTTACTGTTTTTAGCTGGCGCAAAACTTTGGCAGTTTATTAGCTTAGCCTCAGTTGGTGTTTTGTTATTGTCTTTACTCGCTATTTTTGAACCCTATCGTTGGCGTCGAATTACAAGTTTTCTTGATCCATGGCAAGATCCTTTTGGTAGTGGCTATCAATTAACACAATCATTAATGGCTTATGGCCGAGGTGAAGTTTTTGGCCAAGGCTTAGGTAACAGTATTCAAAAATTAGAATACTTGCCCGAAGCGCATACAGATTTTGTTATGGCAGTATTAGCAGAAGAATTCGGCTTTATTGGTATTGCGTTGATTTTAGCACTTAGCATGACCTTAGTATTTAAAGCGTTAATGTTAGGGAAAAAAGCATTAGCGAAAGAAAAATTTTTTGAAGCGTTTTTTGCTTATGCCATCGGTATTTGGATTTGTTTTCAGGCAGCAGTAAATGTGGGTGCTAGTGCTGGCATTGTACCAACTAAAGGCTTAACTATGCCGCTTATTAGTTATGGCGGTAGTTCCATGATCATTATGACCCTTGCCGTGGTTATTTTAATTCGTATTGATCACGAATTACGCATGCAAAGCATTCAAGCAACATCGTCAAAAAGAAAGTCGCGAAAGTTAGCACGAAAACTAGCACAAAACCTAACACAGGGTATAGGGGGCGATAATGACTAATAATATTACTCGCACCACTAACACTTATACCACTAATAAAGTGCCAACATTGCTAGTGATGGCAGGTGGAACAGGCGGCCATATATTTCCAGGGCTTGCTGTTGCCGAAGAATTAAAAAGTAAAGGTTGGAACATTCACTGGCTAGGTACAGCAGACCGTATGGAAGCTGATATTGTTCCTGCGTATGGGTTTAAAATATCTTTTATTAGCATTAGTGGCTTGCGCAACAAAAGCCTATTAACGTGGTTGAAGTTACCATTCAAATTAATTAATTCCTTATTACAAGCGTTGAGTGTTATTAGAAAAATAAAACCTGATGTTGTCTTGGGCATGGGGGGATATGCCAGTGCGCCAGGAGGATTAGCGGCGTGGTTAATGAACAAGCCGTTAGTCGTACATGAGCAAAATGCAGCCGCAGGGTTAACTAATCGATTATTAGCGCGAATTGCCACTAAGCTTTGCTGTGCTTTTCCTAATGCATTTAAACAGAATATTTCTGCACAAGTGGTCGGAAATCCATTAAGAGCAAGTATTGGTAAATGCACAACTCAAGATGAAAATGACAAAGAAGCAACAAAAGGTAGCAGTAATATTTTAGTAATAGGTGGCAGTTTAGGGGCTCAAGTATTAAATCAAACGGTGCCAGAAAGTTTTGCCAAATTAGTAAAAATTAGCAGTAGCCATAGTGAAAGTTTGCCTTTTAATATTTGGCATCAAACAGGTAAGGGCAAGCAGCAAAGCGTTATAGATGCATACAACCAACAGTATTTAGCTAACGAAGCAGTGAGAGTGACAGAATTTATTGATGATATCGCTAGTGCCTATCAATGGGCTGATGTTGTTATTTGTCGCGCAGGAGCATTAACAGTATCTGAATTAGCGATGGCAGCAAAGCCCGCTATTTTTGTACCTTTGCCACATGCTGTTGATGATCATCAAACAAAAAATGCCCAATATTTAGTTTCCCGTGGAGGCGCAGTGTTGATTAAGCAAAATGATTTAACCAGTGATGTATTAGCAAAGCAATTAAGCGAGTTATTTAGTGAACCACAAATATTACAGCATATGGTTCAATCAGCCTTTGCAGCTGCTGACGCAAAGGCAACTAATAAAGTTGCTGACATTTGTCAACAACTCGCCGCAGCGTAGAACAGAAAATGAGTAATTATATGAACCCAAAAGCAATGAATAAAAATAGAATGAATGTACCTGAAATGCGTCGTGTTAAACGTATCCATTTTGTAGGCATTGGTGGTGCAGGCATGGGTGGTATTGCAGAGGTATTACTTAATGAAGGTTATCAAATATCAGGTTCTGACATTGGTGAAAATCAGGTTGTAAAACGTTTAACTGGGCTTGGTGCAACCATTGTTATTGGTCATGCAAGTGAAAATATTGAGGGTGCGAGTGTTATCGTGGTTTCTACTGCTATTGATCAAAGTAACCCTGAATTAATTGCAGCTAAAAAGTTACGCATTCCAGTAGTTCGTCGTGCAGAAATGTTAGCTGAATTAATGCGTTTTCGTCATGGCATCGCTATTGCGGGCACTCATGGTAAAACCACCACTACAAGCTTAATTGCCAGTATTTTTGCTCAAGGTCAATTAGATCCAACTTTTGTTATTGGTGGTTTACTTAATAGTGCAGGCACTAATGCTCGTTTAGGTAGTAGCCGTTATTTGGTGGCAGAAGCCGATGAAAGCGATGCATCATTTTTACATTTACAACCTATGGTTTCAGTTATCACTAATATTGACGCTGATCACATGGAGACTTATCAAGGTGACTTTGAAAAATTAAAAGACACCTATATTGAGTTTTTACATAACTTGCCATTTTATGGTTTAGCTGTGGTGTGTATTGATAACCCTGTTGTGCGCGAATTGTTGCCACGTATTAGTCGCCAAGTGATCACTTATGGCTTTTCTGAAGACGCTGATATACGCGCTGCAAATTATCAACAAGATGGTGGTGTTAGTTATTTTACGGTTGAAGTAGACGGTCAACCGCCGCTTGATATGAGTGTTAATTTACCAGGGCAGCATAACGTACTTAATGCACTTGCAGGTGTTGCCGTTGCTAAAGATGAAGGTATTGATGACGACGCTATTTTCCAAGCCTTATCGGAATTTGCAGGTATTGGTCGTCGTTTTGAGCAGCTTGGAGGCTTGAAAACGGCTGCAGGAAATATGGTGCTAGTTGACGATTATGGTCACCACCCAAGTGAAGTTAAAGCAACAATATTAGCAATGCGAACAGGCTGGCCAGATAAGCGTTTAGTAATGGTTTTTCAACCACATCGTTATTCACGAACCCGTGATTTATATGAAGACTTTGTTGAAGTTTTATCAGAAGTAGATTGTTTGTTCTTATTAGATGTTTATGCCGCAGGCGAAGCACCTATTGTTACAGCCGACAGTAAAAGTTTAGCGCGTTCTATTCGTCAACGTGGACAAATTGAACCTGTCTATGTGAGTGATGTTAATGTACTGCCAGAGTTACTTGCGGCGCAATTACAAGATAATGACATGGTGATTACTCAAGGTGCAGGCAGTATTGGTACTGTTGCAAGAAATTTATCAAATAATTCTTTGCTAGTGCAAGAAGAGGTTAATTAGATGGATGTTACAGCAATAAAAAAAGAAGTGATTGCTGTGCTTTATGGTGGCAATTCAGCAGAGCGTGAGGTTTCACTCAACTCAGGTAAAGCTATTGCGCAAGGGTTAGAGCAAGCAGGTTTCAATGTAGTGTTAATTGATACCAAAGAAACCCCATTAGCCGAATTAGTAGCAAAAAATATCAAACATGCTTTTATTGCTTTGCATGGCAGAGGTGGAGAAGATGGTTGCTTGCAAGGTGCGTTAGAGTATTTAGGTATTACTTACACAGGCTCTAATGTTTTAGGGTCAGCTTTATCAATGGATAAAGTACGTAGTAAACAAATATTTAAAGCGTGCAATATACCAACGGCTGCTTTTGCCGTGGTTTCCAAAAAAGAGTTTGCCAAACTTGATGTTGAAAAACAACTCAATGATTTGGGCGGAAAAGTAATGGTTAAACCTGCTCATGAGGGCTCAAGTATTGGCATGGCAATGGCTGATACGCCAGAAAAGTTACATAACGCATTAATAGAAGCGCTTGGTTTTGACTGTGATGTTTTAGTAGAAGCATGGATTGACGGCCCTGAATATACTATTGCTATTTTAGGCGATGAAGCACTACCTGCTATTCATATGGAAACACCACGAGAGTTTTATGATTATGAAGCTAAATATCAGTCAAACAGCACCCAATATCATTGTCCTTGCGGTTTGCCTGAAAATGAAGAAGAAAAAATAAAAGCATTATCGTTGCAAGCATTTAAAGCAACAGGTGCAAGCAGTTGGGGACGAGTGGATTTAATGCAAGACAGTAAAGGAAATTGGCAAATATTAGAAGTAAACACTGTACCAGGTATGACACAAACGTCATTAGTGCCTAAAGCCGCAAAAGTGCATGGTTTAACCTTTAGTGAATTAGTAGAACGCATCGTTTTATTGAGTTTGTAGGAGCGGTATTAACCGCAAATAATTATATGAATAATAAGCAATTTACATCTGAAAACCAAAAAGCATTGTCATTTGGCCTTGGCTTGGCGTTTTTTGTGTGCGTGCTTATTAGCTTGGTCAGTATTGGTTGGTGGCTAACAAAAATGCTTATTGAGCAAGAACATTCTCCAGTGAATTCTATCGTGATCTCTGGAGAAATGCCGTATACCCAGCGCGAAGAAGTGTTAAGTGCGATGAGCAATATTGACTTAGGGAATTTCTTTCAAGTAAATGTTAATGATATTCAAACCCAAGTGTCAGCATTGCCATGGGTTTATTCAGTGGCAGTTAGAAAACAATGGCCGAACGAAGTGAAGATATACGTTGTTGACCAAACACCTATTGCTTTATGGAACGGAGACTTTTTATTAAATCAGTTTGGCAAAGCATTTCAAGCAGAGACAAAAGTGTTAACGAAAGCGTTGCCTGAGTTTTTTGGCCCTGAAGGAAGTGAGTTATTAGCGTTGGAAAACTTTACCAATTTGAATGATTTACTTGAATATAGAGATTTAAGTATTGATGAATTAATACTCAGTGAGCGTTTTTCATGGCAACTAACCTTAAATAATGGCGTTAGGCTCAATTTAGGTCGTGAAGAAAGAGTAAAACGTGTGCAAAGATTTATGGATGTATACCCTTTAATCAAAACTCACTTAGCAGACCAAGAAAAGCAGAAAAGTAATAGTAAAAAACAGTTAAAACAAACAGTGGACTATATTGATTTACGGTATGATACAGGGTTGGCAGTTGGCTGGAAACAAGCCGCTAACGTGTCATCAAACATAAACCTAAAACAACAAAAATCAAACCACACAGTTATGTTTCAAAATTATCCGTTTCAAAGCTATCCATTTAAAGATTATTTATTTAGAAGTAATGAGTTACAAACAAAAGGGTTGGCCTTAAATGTCTAAAATTATAGAAAGAAATTTAGTTGTTGGACTAGATATTGGCACATCTAAAATATCCGTCGCTGTTGGTGAAATCACCCCTGACAATCAATTAAGTATTGTTGGTGTTGGTAATCAACCTGCGCGAGGTATGGATAAAGGCGGTGTTAACGATTTGAATTTAGTAATTCAGTCGATTCAACGGGCTATTAACGAAGCTGAATTAATGGCGGATTGTCAAATTAGTTCAATATATTTAGGCATTTCAGGAAAACATATTAGTTGTCAAAATGAAAATGGCATGGTGCCAATTAATGACAAAGAAGTGATTCAAGAAGATGTTGATAATGTTATTCATACGGCTCGCAGTGTACCTATTTCAGCTGAGCGCCGCATGCTACATGTACTGCCACAAGAATATAGCATAGATTGCCAAGATGGAATTAAAAGTCCTATTGGAATGTCAGGTGTGCGTATGGAGGCAAAAGTTCATATTATTACCTGTGCTAATGACATGGCTAAAAATTTAGTGAAATGTGTAGAGCGTTGTAATTTAAACGCGGATCAACTTATTTTTTCCGCGTTAGCTTCAAGTTACTCAACACTGACTGATGATGAAAAAGAGTTAGGTATTTGTGTGGTTGATATGGGCGCAGGAACCATGGATATATCAATATTCACTGGTGGTGCACTTCGTCATACCGCTGTTATTCCTGTCGCAGGAAATCAAGTTACGAGTGATATTGCTAAAATATTCCGTACACCGCTAAGCCATGCCGAAGACATTAAAGTGCAATACGCTTGCGCGTTAAAGCATTTAGTAAGTATGGAAGAAAGCATTGATGTGCCCAGTGTAGGTGGTCGCCCTGCTCGCACTATGTCTCGACACACATTATCAGAAGTTGTTGAGCCAAGATATCATGAATTATTTGAATTAATTCAAGAAGAAGTACGTGAGGCTGGTTTAGAAGACCAAATTGCTGCTGGCTATGTATTAACAGGTGGTACGTCAAAAATGGAAGGCGTAGTGGAATTTGCAGAGGAAGTATTCCAAATGCCGGTACGTATTGCTTCACCTATAGCAGTGCAAGGCTTGAAAGAATATGTAGATGACCCAACTTATGCCACCGTTGTTGGCTTGCTGCATTACGGCATGCAAGCACATGAGTCTGGTTTGAAAGAAAACAATAAAACTGAAGGTGTTACTGGTTTGTGGTCACGCCTTCATGCTTGGTTTAAAGGTGAATTTTAGTTTTTTTTAAAATTATACGACTTATTTTAAAAAAAGCAGTCGCACTAATTTATAAAAAAATTATTTTGTAAGTCAGAATTTATTCTGACAAATTTAGTAAAACGGAGAGAGAAAAATGTTTGAATTAATGGAAGACCATAATGAAGAAGCGGTAATTAAGGTTATCGGCGTTGGTGGTGGTGGTGGTAATGCTGTAGAGCATATGGTATCCCAAACCATTGAAGGTGTTGAGTTTACGACTGCGAATACTGATTCGCAAGCATTGCGTAATTCATCAGCCAACGTAACTTTACAGCTAGGTGCTGACGTTACTAAAGGTTTAGGTGCAGGCGCTAATCCTAATATTGGCCGTCAAGCTGCTGAAGAAGATCGAGAAACAATCATGCAAACCTTACAAGGTGCAGATATGATATTTCTCGCAGCAGGTATGGGTGGAGGCACGGGTACAGGTGCTGCGCCAGTTGTTGCTGAAATTGCTAAAGAAATGGGAATATTAACAGTTGCTGTAGTAACTAAACCATTCCCATTTGAAGGCAAAAAGCGTATGAGTTATGCAGATCAAGGCATAGAAGCATTATCTAAAAGCGTTGACTCATTAATCACTATTCCAAATGAAAAGCTATTAAAAGTATTAGGGCCAGGAACGAGTTTGTTAGATGCCTTTAAAGCGGCAAATAACGTTTTGTTAGGTGCTGTACAAGGTATTGCAGAACTTATTACTCGCCCAGGTTTAATCAATGTCGATTTTGCCGATGTGCGCACGGTAATGTCTGAAATGGGCACAGCAATGATGGGTTCAGGTATAGCATCAGGTGAAGATAGAGCAGAAGAAGCAGCCGAAGCCGCTATTTCAAGCCCATTACTTGAAGATGTTGATTTAGCTGGCGCTCGCGGTATTTTAGTTAATATTACTGCAGGTATGGATATCAGTATTGATGAATTTGAAACAGTTGGTAATGCTGTTAAAGCTTTTGCGAGTGAAAATGCAACTGTTGTTGTTGGGGCCGTTATTGATCCTGAAATGACAGAAGATCTTCGTGTAACCGTTGTTGCTACAGGTATTGGCGCAGAAAGTAAGCCAGATATCACGTTAGTTAACCCTGCTCCTATGGTTGAACAAAGAGCGGTTGGTTCAGATTATTCTCCTGCAGCAGCACCACAAGCAGAACTAACAGAAGAGCCTATTGCGATGACAGACAGTAATGTTCAAAAAGTGGCTCACGCTGATTTAGATAATTATCTGGATATACCAGCATTTTTACGTAAGCAAGCAGATTAGTAACAAAATACTCGACTAGAATTACAAACTATTACAGTCGAATAGTAGTTGTTAGGTGTAAGCTAAAAATTGTAACCAATGGAAATAATTTGCAGCATCAAAAGCAATATATAAGCTAATGTATAAGTAACGAATAAACGATAGTTTTGAATTTATTGCACTTTTTTGTTATATTATGCGCCCGCTGAATTAGGCGGCCTGTTATGTATAGCTATAGTAAAGGCTAAAGTGACAAAGATGGAAGCGGCAAAGATGAAATCAGAACAAGCGAGGCTAATATGATTAAGCAACGTACACTAAAAGCAAGCGTATCAACCGTTGGTGTTGGTTTACATAAAGGTGAAAAGGTGCAGGTTACTCTCCGTCCTGCTCCTGTAAACACTGGTATTGTATTCCGCCGTGTTGACCTTGACCCTGTGGTTGATATCAAAGCGACACCTGACGCTGTTGGTGAAACAACCTTGTGTACCTGTTTAGTTAATGAGCAACAAGTTAAAGTTTCAACCGTTGAGCATTTACTGTCAGCTATTGCAGGCTTAGGTATTGATAATTTAATTATTGATGTTGATGCACCTGAAATTCCTATTATGGATGGTAGCGCATTACCTTTTGTTTATTTAATTCAATCTGTTGGTATTGAGGCACAAAACGCCGCTAAGCGATTTATTCGTATTAAAAAAGCAATACGTGTTGAAGAAGGCGACAAGTGGGCAGAGTTACTCCCCTTTGAAGGCTTTAGAGTTAATTTTGCCATTGAATTCAATCACCCTATTATTGCTCATACCTGCCAAACAATGAGTATGGACTTTTCTAGTTGCTCTTTTATCAAAGAAATTAGTCGCGCCCGTACTTTTGGTTTTATGAAAGATATTGAGTTTCTCCGTTCTCATAATCTTGCGTTAGGTGGTAGTTTAGAAAATGCAATTGTACTTGATGAATATCGCATGCTAAATAAAGATGAGTTACGCTATGATGATGAATTTATTAAGCATAAAATACTTGATGCCATAGGTGATCTTTATATGGGAAGCGCGAGTATTCTAGGTGAATTAAATGCGTTTAAATCGGGACATGGTTTAAATAACATGTTACTTAGAGAAGTATTCAAACAGCAAGACTCTTGGGAATGGGTTACTTATGAAGATGATAAATTAGCCTCTCCCATTGAATATCAAGAGATTAATGCTGCTGCTTTTTAGGGTCTAAATTCTAGAGCCTAAAACTTTAGGCTCTATTATCTCACCCTCTTTTATTCGCATTAGCAGCCAATTTCTTCAATTTTTCTTTTAAACCTTTCGGGGCGTTTTCAGCAATTTTTAACAAGTGCGACGCAGTACTTGTTGAAATATTTTGCACCGAACTTTTTTTATTTGAAGGTTTATCACTTTGAGAAGTGTTTTGGTAAGTACTTTGGTTTGGTGTTTTCCTATGCCCTTGAGGATTTACTTTAATTTCTATTTGTGAAAACTGCCCCTGAGTTTGC
>JADGDH010000020.1:0-4557 GCA_016745015.1 Colwellia sp. | reverse complement strand
CTTTGAGAAGTGTTTTGGTAAGTACTTTGGTTTGGTGTTTTCCTATGCCCTTGAGGATTTACTTTAATTTCTATTTGTGAAAACTGCCCCTGAGTTTGCTTAATAAGCTCTTTACAAATTATATTTCGTTCAAATTGTAATCTTTGCCCCCAAACGGGCGATTTCACTTCAATAACTAAGGTAGTTTGCACAAAATTTGCTATATTGAACGCATCCTCTGGCAGGTCAGGGCATATTTGTCGTACAATGTCTGACAATAAGCCCAAAGAGTTGGTTTTTGATTGAATTTGTGCCAAAGTGCCTGTCGTAGAATTAAATAACGTAGACATATTTTTAGGAGCTTTTGGTCTTCGAGCCATAGTTGTACCGCAAATAACTAACCTAAATTTGAGATTATTTAAGCTATAATATTAATGTAAAGTTATAAAGTATTAATAAACAAATGTATTAAGAAACAAATATGAGTTTAACACTACTATACCGTGGAAAGAATGTAAGATTTTCAATGCGCCTAAATAAGTTGCATTGGCTTTCTGCGGTTGCAGGTTTTGCTTTATTATCAGGGAGTATTGTTTACTTAATACTGTCAACTAATGAAAAGCCAAGTAATAAGGCAGATTATCTCACCAGCCAAACAATAGAATTAAATAGAAACACCCTTGAGAATAAAGATTTAGATGTAAACAAAATAAAACTTAAAAAACAGCAGTTAACTGCATTAACGATGAAGCTAGCTGAATTGCAAAGTCATGTTTTACGGCTAAATGCCTTAGGGGAACGTTTAGCTGATAATGCTAATATTCCAGAGCAAGAATTTAATTTTGGAAAACTTCCCTCTAGCGGTGGTCCATCAGCCACAACACATGAAATGAGTGACAAGTCGTTTACTCAATTATTCGCCGAAATCACACAATTAGAAAAATCACTAAATCATGAAGAAAATCAACTGCACATGCTTGAATCTTTAACGTTAGGTCACCATATAGAGAATACACGTTACTTGTCTGGTCGGCCTATAACAAAGGGTTGGTTATCTTCTTATTATGGTGTGCGTAAAGATCCCTTTAATGGCCGGCCTACCATGCACAAAGGAATTGATTTTGCAGGTAAAGAAGACGGCGATATCATTGCAACAGCATCGGGTGTTGTGAGTTGGTCAGACGATAGATACGGTTATGGTCAATTGATAGAGATTAATCATGGTGATGGCTTAAAAACACGCTATGGTCACAACAAAAAATTACTTGTTAATGTTGGTGATGTAGTCAATAAAGGGCAAGTAATAGCAAAAATGGGCAGTACAGGGCGTTCAACTGGGCCTCATGTTCATTATGAAATTTTACATAACGATAAACAAATTAATCCACTTAAATTCGTTTATCGTAAAGCTAAAAAATAATACTAGGTGTAGATTGCACTAATTAATGGTGCGATAAAAAACTACAATAATAATATCACTCAGTGCTCAAGTAATTTTGGACACTAAATTTCACTAAATGGTTTAATAAGATGTTTGTAAAGTTGTTAACAAAAATGTTTGGTAGTCGTAACGATAGATTAATCAAACAAATGAGCAAAGAAGTAAAAAAAATAAATGTGTTAGAGCCCATTCTAGAAGCACTTAGTGATGAAGAATTAAAAGCGAAAACAGCCGAATTTAAAGAGCGTTTAGCCAACGAAGAAACGTTAGATAACATTCTACCCGAAGCATTTGCTGTTGTACGAGAAGCCAGTAAACGAGTTTTTGGTATGCGTCACTTTGATGTGCAAATGATCGGCGGCATGGTCTTAAATGACGGAAAAATTGCTGAAATGCGTACTGGTGAGGGTAAAACGTTAACAGCAACATTACCTTCTTATTTAAATGCGTTAACAGGTAATGGTGTTCATATTATTACCGTAAACGACTATCTAGCAACGCGTGATGCTGACTGGAGTCGTCCATTATTTGAATTTTTAAACTTATCTGTTGGTTGTAATATTGCAGGTATGTCACCACAAGAAAAACAAGCGGCATACCAGTCAGATATTACTTATGGTACTAATAACGAATTTGGTTTCGATTATTTACGTGACAACATGGTTTTTTCACCAGAAGAACGCTCACAGAAAAAATTGAATTTTGCCATTATTGATGAAGTTGACTCTATCTTAATTGATGAAGCACGTACGCCATTAATTATTTCAGGACAAGCAGAAGATAGCTCAGAATTGTATAAAGGCATAAATACCATAGTGCCAACACTTGAAGTGCAAAGTGAAGAAGATAAAGACGAAGAAACAGGTCAGTCAGAAGAGTTTGTTGAAGGCGACTTCACTATAGATGAAAAAGCTAAACAAATTTACCTTACCGAACGTGGTCAAATCCATATTGAAGAAATTATGCAAGAAAGAGGTTTGTTGCAAGAAGGGGATACCTTATTCTCAGCGTCAAACATAACCTTATTACACCATGTTATGGCGGCATTGCGTGCTCATAAATTGTTCCAGAAAGATGTCGACTACATTGTAAAAGATGGCGAAATAGTTATTGTTGATGAGCATACGGGTCGTACAATGGAAGGTCGTCGTTGGTCAGAAGGTTTACACCAAGCAGTAGAAGCTAAAGAAGGTGTAAATATTCAAAATGAAAACCAAACACTTGCCTCAATTACCTTCCAAAACTTCTTTAGAATTTATGAAAAACTGTCAGGTATGACAGGTACTGCCGATACAGAAGCTTTTGAATTCCAACATATTTACGGTTTAGAAACTGTTATTATCCCAACGCATCGCCCAATGATCCGTGATGATATGTCAGATTTAATTTATTTAACCGTAGAAGAAAAAATAGAAGCTGTTTTAGAAGATATTAAAGACTGTGTTAAACGCGGGCAACCCGTACTTGTTGGCACTATTTCTATTGAAATGTCAGAGTTTCTATCAAACTTTTTAAAGAAAGCAAAAATTAAGCATAAGGTATTAAATGCTAAATTTCATGCCCAAGAAGCCGAAATTGTTGCTGATGCAGGTAAAGAAGGTGCAGTTACTATTGCTACCAACATGGCAGGCCGTGGTACTGATATTGTACTTGGCGGTAACTTAAGCGCTGCAATTGCTAGTTTATCTAAAGGAAAGAAACAACCTACAGAAGAGCAAGTTGAGAAAGTAAAAGCACAATGGGAAATTGACCATAAACGTGTACTTGAACTAGGCGGTTTGAAAATTGTCGCTACTGAACGCCATGAATCTCGTCGTATTGATAACCAATTACGTGGTCGTTCTGGTCGTCAAGGTGATGCTGGCGCAACTCGCTTCTACCTTTCAATGGAAGATTCACTAATGCGCATTTTCGCCTCTGAGCGTATCTCAAATATGATGCGAAAATTAGGCATGGAGCATGGCGAAGCTATTGAACACCCTTGGGTAACTCGCAGTATTGAAAATGCTCAACGTAAGGTTGAAGGGCGTAATTTCGATATGCGTAAGCAATTATTAGAATATGATGATGTTGCTAATGATCAACGTGGTGTAATTTACGAACAACGTAATGAACTACTCGATGAAGCGGAAATTGGTGAAGTGGTTGATAATATTCGCGGTGATGTTATTAACGGTGTTATTGATCAGCATATTCCACCACAGTCATTAATTGAAATGTGGGATGTAGCAGGTTTAGAAGAACAACTTAAAGGCGAGTTTAATACTAATTTACCTGTCGCTAAATGGATTGATGAAGATAAAAAACTGCACGAAGAAAGTTTACGAGAAAAAATTGTAACTGAATTTGAACAAGTTTATAAAAACAAAGAAGAAATGGTTGGTGCTGACGTACTTCGCCAATTTGAAAAAGCAGTAATGCTACAAAGTTTAGACTCTCACTGGAAAGAGCATTTAGCGGCAATGGATCACCTACGTCAAGGTATTGGTTTACGCGCTCATGCTCAGAAAAATCCTAAGCAAGAATATAAACGAGAATCTTTCGAGTTATTTACTGAAATGCTAGATAACTTAAAATATGATGTTGTCGGTATTTTATCTAAAGTACAAATTCAAGCTGAATCTGATGTTGAAGCAGTAGAAGAGCAGCACAGAAAGTCAGAAGTACCAGCAGAATTTCAACACCAAAGTGCTGAAGGAATAGAAGATAAACCAGAAATGCCTCGTGTTGGCCGTAATGAACCATGTCCTTGTGGTTCAGGCAAAAAATATAAACAGTGTCATGGGAAATTGTCTTAAAAACTCGAAAATTTATATGACTAAAACCGTTCATGTTGCTGTTGGTATTATTCTTTCAACCAATAAGCAACAGCAAACTCAATACTTTCTTACTAAACGCCTTGCTGATGTTCATCAAGGCGGAAAGTGGGAATTCCCTGGTGGTAAGGTAGAAGAAGGTGAAAGTGTTGCTCAGGCGCTCGCCAGAGAACTCAAAGAAGAAGTTGCGATAGAGGTACTTTCTTGCTTACCAATAACTATTATCACTCACAACTATGGTGATAAAAAGGTTCGTTTAGAGGTGTTTATTATTGATAATTATATCGGAGATCCCAGCGCTCAAGAAGGACAAGAGCAAGG
>JADGDH010000019.1:29992-34599 GCA_016745015.1 Colwellia sp. | reverse complement strand
TAAATTCTGGAAATTCGTGGTGTAAGTCATGTTTTTCTAAGATCATAGCTATCTCCTGTATGCCATATTTTACTATCTATTTATTTATACTTTCTTCATTTAATACTTTACGCCTATAGTAATACTACTAATTGATCTAGCACAAAGCTAGATAGTTTTAGTGTTATTTTTATATATGCAGACTAAGGTAGCTTTGTTGTAAGAAGATATGTATTGCTGGAACTTTCCCCAAGCTAAAAACTCTATATATACGAAATTTTAATTCAAGGAGTCAAAAGTTCATGACCTTTTTAAAAAAAATTTGGCAAAACAACAAACTATTTATTCTTTTTATTCTATTAATGTCTGTTTTTAGAAGTGCTGTTGCTGACTGGTACACAGTGCCTACGGGCTCAATGCTGCCAACGATTAAAGTTGGTGATAGAATCATTGTTAATAAAATGGCCTATGATTTACAACTCCCTTTTAGCCAAATTACTCTGTTTACTACGGGTGAACCACAACGTGGTGAAATAGTAGTGTTTGAATCAAAAGCTGCTAATAATCGCTTGATAAAGCGCATGATTGGGCTGCCTGGCGATAGGATTGAAATGAGGAATGAGAGGCTTTATATCAATGGTGATGCACTTAACTATCAAATTACTGAACAAAATTATCAGCAATTGTTTGCTATTGAACAAGTAGATTCGATCGCACATATCATTCACATTGATAAGAACAAAACTAACAAACTCAGTAATTTTCCTTCTATAACAGTCCCTACAGGGCATTACCTTGTACTTGGAGATAATCGCCGTAATAGCGCTGACTCCAGAGTTTATGGCTTTGTTCCTCGTCATGAATTAAAGGGTAAAGCGACTACAATTGCTTTTTCTTTTGATTATGACAATTATTATTTACCAAGAAAAAATAGATTATTTAAGGATATTTATTCACTTTAATTAGTTTTTTCTGAGCAAGTAGATAATAATGCTAACAAAAAAGGGCATATCACTATGCCCTTTCATTCTAATTAAAACCTGATTTTACAATAATGAAATATCTGCAATAGCAAAAAAGCTATTACGTATTTCATTAAGTAACGTTAAACGGTTTATTTTTACTGCTTCATCGTCACTCATTACCATAACGTTATCAAAGAACGTATCAATAGGTGCTTTCAACTGAGCTAACTCTGTTAATGCTGCTTGATAGCTTTTCTTGCTAACAAGAGGCGCCACTTTTAAGCTAATAGCCTGAAAGGTTTCAGCTAAGTCTTTTTCTGCTTGTTCACTTGCCAACTCAGTTTTAAAACATTCATAAAGTTGACCATCAAACTTGGCAAGTATATTACCTACACGCTTATTGGCTGCTGCTAATGTTTCAGCTTCTGGCAACTCACCAAAATAGCTTACCGCTTTAATACGTTTATCAAAATCTAGTGGAGCGCTTGGCCTTTTCGCTAGTACCGCTTGAATCACATCGACAGCAATACCCTGCTCCTGATAGAAAGCGCGGAAACGTCCCATTATAAAATCAAGCACATTCTCAGCTGTGTTTTCATTGATTAACCTGCCACCCGCTACTCCACCAAATAAGTTGATGCTTTCATTAATAAGCGTAGCAAGGTCTAAATTAAGCTGTTTTTCAATAATGATACGTATCACACCAATAGCGGCTCTTCGTAGCGCAAACGGGTCTTTATCACCTTTAGGTGGCTGGTTAATACCAAAGATACCTACTAAAGTGTCAATTTTATCGCTGATAGCAACTGCACAACCAATATTAGCTTCAGGTAAGCTATCTCCTGCAAAACGTGGTCGATATTGATCTTCTAACGCTTGTGCTATTGCTGTATTCTCACCGTCATTAATAGCATAATACTTACCCATAGTGCCTTGCACTTGTGGGAACTCTAAAACCATATCAGACATTAAATCAGTTTTACTTAACAAACCTGCTCGATAGGCATCAACACCATTTTCACCTATTTGCTCAGCAATCAAATGACTTAAGTGGGCTATTCTTTCAGATTTATCTTTTAGCGTACCTAATTGTTTTTGAAACAGAACGGTTTCTAAAGTAGTAAGCCTTGATTCAAGGGTTTGCTTTTGATCGGTTTTAAAGAAAAATTCTGCATCAGCTAAACGTGGGCGAATAACCTTTTCATTTCCGAAAACAACTTGGCTTGGATCTTTTGATTCAATGTTAGTAACAAAAATAAATTTATTTACCAATTCACCCTCATTATTTGTCACTGGAAAATATTTTTGATGATCTTTCATTGAATAAATTAATGGCTCTGACGGCACGTTAAGAAAGTCTTCATCAAATGTACCAACTAAAGTTACAGGCCATTCAACTAAGGACGTAACCTCTTCAAGTAAATCTTCATCGATCAATGCAACCGCTGAAATATCATTAGCCACTTGCTTTATTTGCGTTACAATTTTTTCTTGGCGTACTTGGTAATCAACTTCAACAAACGCTTTTGTTAATTCTGTTTGGTAGTCATTTGCATGGCTAAGCGTTACTAAACCTTGGTGATGGAATCGATGACCTTGTACTTGATTGCTAGAATCCACACCTAGGGCAGAACCTTTGATAATTTGCGAACCATACATTAATGTTAACGTATGCACGGGACGTATAAACTGAATGCGTTCAGCACCCCAACGCATAGGTTTGGCAATAGGCAATTTATTTAATGCCGTAGTCACCATATCAGGCACTAGGTCACTGATTGTTTTTCCTGTAACCGTTGCTTTATGCAGTAACCATTCACCTTTTGGTGTAATTAAACGTTCTGCTTGCTCTACGGTAATACCATTCGAACGTGCCCAACCCATTGCGGCTTTACTCGGCTGGCCTTGTTCGTCAAAAGCAACATTTACTGCGGGACCGCGCTTTTCTATAACTTTGTCAGCTTGTTTGTCGACTAGCTCAATTACTTGTATCGCTAAGCGACGCGGCGTGGCAAACCATTTTATTTCTGTATAAGATAAATCACTACCATCAAGCTGACCTTTAATATTGTCATAAAATGCTGTTGCTAATGTCTTTAATGATTTTGGTGGTAATTCTTCTGTGCCTAATTCGATCAGGAGAGTTTCAGTCGTCATTATTTTTCTCCTTTTGTTGCTTCTTTAAGATTTTTAGGTTCTTGGCTCTTACATAGCGGAAAGCCTAACTCTTCACGTTTTGCGTAATAAGCTTCAGCACAAGCTTTGGATAAAGTTCTTACTCGTAAAATATAACGTTGGCGCTCGGTTACTGAAATAGCATGACGCGCATCAAGTAGGTTAAAAGCATGTGATGCCTTCATTACTTGTTCATATGCTGGCAGTGGTAAGTTTGCTTCAATCAATTTTTGACTGTCTTTTTCACATTGATCAAACTGCTTAAATAAAGCATCTACATCAGCATATTCAAAATTATAAGTCGACTGCTCCACTTCATTTTGATGAAAAACATCACCGTAATAAACTGTACCCATTGGGCCATCAGCCCATACAAGGTCATAAATGCTATCAACATTTTGAATGTACATAGCAAGACGCTCTAAGCCGTAAGTAATTTCACCTGTAACAGGAGCACACTCTAAACCACCTACTTGTTGAAAATAGGTAAACTGCGTAATTTCCATACCGTTCAGCCAAATTTCCCATCCTAAACCCCAAGCGCCTAGTGTTGGTGATTCCCAGTTATCTTCAACAAAACGTATATCATGAACAAGCGGGTCAATACCAAGTTCTTTCAAAGAGTTAAGGTATAACTCTTGAATGTTCTTTGGTGATGGCTTTAACATGACTTGAAATTGATAATAATGCTGTAAACGGTTAGGGTTTTCACCATAACGTCCATCTGTAGGTCGACGACAAGGCTGAACATAAGCGCTGTTTATAGGCTCAGGTCCTATAGAACGTAAAAAAGTCATTGGGTGGAATGTTCCAGCGCCAACTTCTAAGTCTAACGGTTGTACTATAACGCAACCTTGGCGTGACCAGTAATCTTGCAACTGCAAGATTAGACCTTGAAATGTTTTACAATTGAAACTAGTCATGTGTTTTCAAATTCACTTTTTGTTATAAAACTAGCACTAATTAATAACATGCTGTTTTTAAAATAGAAATGCTCGGTTTTGATGACCGAGCATATTATAATATATTTAACGCGAATATTTTTCCTTAAAATATAAGCAGCTTGTGTATTAGAAGTCTAAGTTTGACACTTTTAATGCATTCTCTTCTATAAAGTGTCTGCGTGGCTCTACATGATCACCCATTAAAGTATTAAATAATTGATCTGCTGCAATAGCATCTTCAATGGTTACTTGTAGCATACGGCGAGTTTCAGGATCCATAGTAGTTTCCCATAACTGTCCCGGATTCATTTCACCTAATCCTTTATAACGTTGGATATATTGACCACGCTTAGATTCAGCCATTAACCAAGTAAGTGCCTCTTCAAAATTACTAACTGGCTTTTGTTTTTCACCGCGCTTAACATAGGCGCCCTCTTCCATTAAATCATTGATAACATCGTTTAATGACGTGATGGCAGCAAACTCATTTGACTGAATAAACTCATAGCTACAGCTATAACTCTTATCTATACCGTGTTGACGA
>JADGDH010000019.1:0-29892 GCA_016745015.1 Colwellia sp. | reverse complement strand
TCATTGATAACATCGTTTAATGACGTGATGGCAGCAAACTCATTTGACTGAATAAACTCATAGCTACAGCTATAACTCTTATCTATACCGTGTTGACGAACATTAAATCGCGGATAATAAATATTACGCTCTGTATCATATTCAATACTAACCGTGTAAATAGATCCATTTCCATCTTGCTCATCAAGTTGGGTTATTAAATCATTCGACCATACTTCCACTTTTGTTTTATCAGTAAAGTTTTCTTTAGCAATATTCTGGCTATAAATCATTTTTTCTAAAATATCAGCAGGAATCTGTCTAGAAATACGTTTAATCGTTTCCATAGTGCTACGATATTGATTTACTAATTGCTCTAACGCTAAACCCGCTATTGCTGGTGCACCTTCATTAACATGAATAGAAGCATTATCTAATGCTAAGGTAGTTAAGTACTCAGTTAAACCTTCATCATCTTTAATATAACGCTCTTGTTTACCCTTTTTTACTTTATATAAAGGAGGTTGTGCAATAAATATATGACCACGCTCCATAATTTCTGGCATTTGACGATAGAAAAAAGTTAACAATAATGTACGAATATGTGAGCCATCAACATCAGCATCAGTCATGATGATAATACTATGGTAGCGTAATTTTTCAGGGTTATATTCATCACGACCAATACCACAACCTAATGCTGTGATTAAGGTGCCCACTTCTTGTGATGAAATCATTTTATCAAAACGTGCTTTCTCTACGTTTAAAATTTTACCTTTCAACGGTAAGATAGCTTGGTTTTTACGATTACGTCCCTGCTTGGCTGATCCGCCAGCAGAGTCCCCTTCCACAATATATAGTTCAGAAAGTGCAGGATCTTTTTCCTGACAATCCGCTAATTTACCCGGTAAACCAGCAATATCTAACGCACCTTTACGACGTGTCATTTCACGTGCTTTTCGAGCAGCTTCACGCGCTCTAGCTGCATCTACAATTTTCATGATAATAGTGCGAGCGATTGAAGGTTTTTCTAATAGGTATTCACCTAACTTCTCACCCATAGCTTGTTCAACAGCTGTTTTTACTTCTGAAGAAACTAATTTATCTTTTGTTTGTGACGAAAATTTAGGATCTGGTACTTTAACTGAAATAACAGCGGTTAATCCTTCACGAGCATCATCTCCCGAAGCACTAGTTTCTGTACTTCCACCTTTTTTAGTTTTATTAAGACCTTCTTTAACCATATAACTATTTAACGTTCTAGTTAATGCTGTTCTAAAACCACTTAGATGTGTACCACCATCACGTTGCGGAATATTATTAGTAAAACAATGAATATTTTCTTGATAACCATCATTCCACTGCATAGCTACTTCTACAATAATTCCATCTTCTCGTTCTAAATCAAAATAGAATATTTCTTCGTTAACAGGTGTTTTGTTCGTATTTAAATAATCAACAAAGGCTTGAATTCCTCCATCAAATTTAAAATGGTCTTCTTTACCTTCTTCTCGTTCATCAATTAAACGTATAGATACCCCTGAATTTAGGAATGATAATTCTCGAATTCTTTTAACTAACAAGTCGTAGTGAAATAACACATCTGAAAAGGTATCTTCACTTGGCCAAAACCTTACTTCTGTTCCTGTTTGATCACTCTCACCAACAACCTTTAATGGCTCTTCTGGTACACCTACATGATAAAACTGTTCAAAAAGTTTTCCATCACGGCGAATGTTTAGCTTCAATTTACTACTTAATGCATTTACTACCGAGATACCAACACCATGAAGACCACCAGAAACTTTATAGCCCGAGTCTTCACCACCAAATTTACCACCGGCATGAAGCACTGTCATAATAACTTCAGCCGCAGACACTCCTTCTTCAGGGTGCAGTTCTGTAGGTATCCCTCGACCATCATCTTTTACTGAAATAGAGCCATCTAAATGAATTTTTACTATAATATCACTACAATGACCAGCGAGCGCTTCATCAATTGAGTTATCTAAAACCTCAAAAACCATGTGATGCAAGCCAGTACCATCATCGGTATCACCAATATACATACCTGGTCTTTTACGAACTGCATCTAAGCCTTTTAGTACTTTAATACTCGCCGAATCATATTCATTTTCTACTGTCATAGTTTTAGCCTATTCAATTACTTTTCCTGATTTTTTAATTCAGAATCGTCTGGATATGGATACATCTGTGATATTTCACCATGTTTCACGTGAAACATTTTATAGTATTCTGTATTTTTTTCTCTTAAATTCATATTTTCAATACTGGTTATGTTACTACCTTTATCTTCATCAAACATAAAATGTTTTAAAAGGGGCTGTAAAGCCTCTTCTTCAATTGCCGTTATAATAACCTGACAATTTAATATTTCCAATGCTGAAGATAAAGCAGCACGAGAATTAACGTCTAACTCCGCACCAATATCATCAATTAATAAAATTGGTTTTACTCGATTAACTCTTGCAATTAATTTAGCCTGTGCAAAAGTTAAAGCCAGTAAAAACAACTTTTGTTGCCCTCGCGACAGTTGAGTTTCTAAAGACTGCTTATCAAGAAGAAACTTCACATCAAATTTATGTGCTCCATATAAGCTATAACCATAACTTGCTTCTCTTTCATAGTTACTAGCAAGTACGTCTTTCAATTCTCTTTTTTGAGACCAACCTTGTAAGTATTGTACCGTTACCCTACTTTTCAAGTCAGGAAGCAAAATAGCTAGCCAAACATCTAATTCAGCAATTACAGCTAAAGTATATTCTTGCCTAACCTTAGCAACCTCAATCGACATTTGACAGAATTGCTCTGTCCAATATACCAACATTGAATCTGATTTACTCGATCCATTACTCAATCTGATACAAGCATTGCGCTGCTTTAAAACACGATTAAAACTTTTCCATTGCTTTGCAAAAGTATGTTTCACGTGAAACATACCAAGATCAATGAATCGCCTTCGCTCTTTTGGCCCACCAAAAAACAGTTTAAAACTTTCTGGCGTAACAATCTGTATTGCAATGTTCTTTGCCAACACAGACAAACGAAAATGACGTTCACCGTCAATTTTAATATTGGTTAAACCTGAGCTAATATCTCGGCTTAAACCTAATTGACTATTATTACCGTCTTTTATACTTACCACAAAAGTCGTTTTTTCATGACAAGCGAGTGCATCTACTTTACTTGTTCTAAATGACTTACCATGACCTAGAAAAAAAAGCGCTTCTAATAAGCTACTCTTTCCACTGCCATTATCACCAATAAAAAAATTTAATTTTGGGTGAAAATCAATTACTGCACCATTTAAATTACGAAAATTTTGGGTAATTAACTTTGCAACACTCATCTAATTAATTTCAAAATTAATCAAAAAACTATAAACGCATTGGCATAACAACATAAAGCGCTTCACCTGAATCAGCTCCTTCAATTACTACACTTGAATTAGCATCAGCTAAAGTAAATTTAACTTTTTCATCTTTAATTGCGCTTAGTACATCAAGAACATAACTAACATTGAAGCCTATTTCTAATTCCTCATAAGGAAAATCAATTTCTAATTCTTCTTCTGCTTGCTCTTGTTCTGGGTTATTCGCTGTAATTTTCAATAATGAATTCAAGAAATTTAAACGTACTCCCTTAAACTTCTCATTAGATAAAATTGAAGCGCGTGATAACACCTGACGTAAATGTTCTTTATCTGTTACAAATACTTTGTCACCATTACGTGGTAAAACTCGACGATAATCAGGAAAACGCCCATCGACCAATTTACTAGTAAAAGAAAACTCAGTATCGATAATTCGAATATGGTTAGAACCAAGATAAACTTGCACTTCTTCATCGACAGGTGCAAGCAAACGAATTATTTCTAATATACCTTTTCGAGGAACAATAACTTGCCTTGCAGGCAAAGTTAAAGAATTATTTGAAATTTTACAAATAGCTAATCGATGACCATCTGTTGCAACCGAACGAATTTCATTTCCTTCACTTTCAATAGACATACCATTTAAGTAATAACGAACATCTTGGTTTGCCATTGAAAAGTGTGTGCTTTCTATCAAACGAAGTAATTCAGATTTCAATAATCTAAATTCAACATCCCCCTTCCACTCTTCAATATTTGGAAAATCATCAGCAGATAGTGTAGACAAGGAGTATTTGCTTCGACCTGAACTTAATTTAACACTATCATCTTCAGCGTTGAAGTTAAGCATTGAATTTTCAGGTAAACTCTTACATATATCAAGGAGTTTACGCGCAGGAATAGTAATTTTACCGTCTTCACCTTGATTGTCTACTTCTGTATGAGCAACCATTTCAAGCTCTAAATCTGTAGCTGTTAACGTTAAGGATTGCCCTTTAACATCAAAAAGAATATTGCCTAAAATGGGTAAAGTGCTTTTACGTTCAACAGCACCTGAAACTAATAATAATGGTTTAAGTAATAATTCTCTATTGAGTGAAAATTTCATCTATATTCCTGCTTTTGAGCAAATTTTATTATTTTTAAATGTGACCAATAAATGCAATGAAAAAAATCATGCAATCCTAAGAAGATAGTGTTCTTATCAAGTTAGAATAATCTTCTTTAATATCATGTAGTTCCTCTCGTAATGATTTAACTTTACGACAAGCATGAAGTACTGTTGTATGATCTCTACCACCAAAGGCATCACCAATTTCTGGTAAACTATGGTTTGTTAATTCTTTAGATAATGCCATTGCTAGCTGTCTAGGTCTAGCAACAGATCTATTTCTTCGTTTAGACAGTAAATCAGCCACTTTAATCTTATAGTACTCTGCCACTGTTCTTTGAATGTTATCAATAGTAACTAACTTGTCTTGCAGGGCTAATAAATCGCGTAGCGCTTCTCGAACAAAATCAATAGTGATCGCTCTACCTGTAAAATTAGCGTTAGCAATAACTCGGTTAAGAGCCCCTTCTAATTCTCGTACGTTTGAACGTAAACGCTTTGCAATAAAGAACGCAACTTCATCCGCAAGATTAACATTACTTTCTTGTGCTTTTCTTTTTAATATAGCAACTCGGGTTTCAAGCTCTGGCGGTTCGATAGCGATAGTTAAACCCCAACCAAAACGAGATTTCAACCGATCTTCAACAGCAACTTCTTTGGGATAACGATCACTCGTTAAGATAATTTGTTGATTACCTTCAAGCAATGCGTTAAATGTATGAAAAAATTCTTCTTGCGTTCTATCCTTTCCTGCAAAAAATTGGATATCATCAATAAGCAAGGCATCAACACTTCGATAATATTGCTTAAATTTTTCCATACTATTGTTTTGTAAAGCTTTAACCATATCTTGTACAAAACGTTCTGAATGCATATAAGCAATTTTAGCATTCGGGTTATTCTGTAATATACCATTACCAACAGCGTGCAATAAATGTGTTTTACCTAAACCTGTACCACCATAAATAAATAAGGGATTATAGGCTGCACCAGGATTATCAGCAACTTGCGATGCAGCAGCTCTTGCTAATTGATTTGATTTACCCTCAACAAAATTATCAAATGTATATTTAATTCTTACATTCGCTTTCTTAGGTAAGTTAGTCTCTGTTTCAGAAGCTGATATTGATTTACTGTTCTTGGTAAAATTTGCACTTGCAGAAGTTATTGAATTATTTTTTACGGTTGAATTTAAAGGTTTGCTTCCAACATCAAAACGTAAAAGATAAGAGTCTTCCCCTTCGGTCATAGTAATCAATTCATTGATTCTATTAACATATTTATCTCGAACCCAATCCAAAACAAAACGATTAGGTGCATAGAGAGTTAGGATGTTATCCGTAACAACACACTGCAATGGACGGATCCACATACTAAACTGCTGTGCAGGTAATTCTTCTTGAAGAACAGAGAGGCATCGCTGCCAAAGAGAATGTTCCAACCAAAACTCCAAAGGAAAAATATTTTATCCGTTTGTTATTCGCATTATTGTCTTTACAAAAGTGAATAGTTATAAAATGAAGACAAATAAAATCATTGCTTAAAAATACAGAAAAGTAACAAACCTGAAAAAGTAAAACAAACGGAAATTTTTTATTATGTACTACCATTATCTCTATACTTATCCACAAGTGCAATATTGATAGACAAGTATTATTGATTATTTTTATAAAAAATAGCTAACGGCTTGTTTAATTTGCTTATTGATAATTTTTTAGACGAAAATACAACTAAAAATAATTACTTAGTTTATTTACTTATGTTAATAAAAAAACTGTAAATAACTTATAAAATAATAAGTACAATAAAGCTTGTGGATATTTTTTCTAAATTACACACACAACTTAAAAATGCACTTAATAAAACCAATAAAGATCTAAAGGATCCCACAAAGATCTTTTCTAAATAATAATAGATAAAACATTGACAACAAGCCAAGTTAGATTTAGAATTCGCCCTCTTTTTTTAGACCTGTATGCTCAATTGGCTTTTTTGTCAGGGCAACAACAACCGACGGATTAGCGTAATGAAAAGAACATTTCAACCTAGCGTATTAAAGCGTAAGCGTAACCACGGATTCCGTGCTCGTATGGCAACTAAAAATGGCCGTGCTGTTATAGCTCGTCGCCGTGCCAAAGGCCGTGCAAGACTTAGTGCTTAATCTTAACTTCTTTTCTTACTTAGAAATTGAATTAAGATGGTAACCAATCAGGTTACTTATGAATTTAATCGGGAGTCACGTTTGTTGACTCCCGGTCACTTTCAATCTGTATTTGAAAAACCTATCAGATTTGGCTCTCGCCACTTTACATTACTAATTACTCCAACTCATTTGTCTGATGATTCATGCAAACATAATCGTCTTGGTTTAGCTGTAGCTAAAAAACGTGTGAAACTTGCTGTACAGCGAAATCGTATAAAAAGAATTATTAGAGAAAGCTTTCGTTTAAATCAACATGATTTACCTGCTATCGATATGGTGGTTATGGTAAAGTCAGGTATTGATCAACTCGACAATAAAGAAATTAATCAACAATTAGAAAAAATATGGCGAAAAATAATTCAGCGCCACAAAAGCTAGCTATAACCTGTATTAAAGGTTATCAACGTTTTATTAGCCCTATATTAGGATCAAATTGTCGATTTAATCCTACCTGCTCATGCTATGCACATCAAGCAATAGAACGCTTTGGTGTAATAAAAGGGTGTTGGTTAGCAAGTAAACGTATAGTAAAGTGCCACCCGTTAAATGAAGGTGGTGATGATCCTGTTCCACCGTTATAAAAAGAAAAATAAGACCAAAACCACCTAAAGCAAATCAATATTTAGCCTCTAATACTAAAAGAGAGTTGGTTTGCTGTGAAACGTGTATTAAAATGCCACGCATTACACACAAATAATACTATGCAGGGGGAATTAACCTCGTGCCAACCCAAAACAAGAGAAATAAATCTTATGGAATCTCAACGCAGTCTGCTTTTTATTGCGCTTATGGTTGTTACTTACTTACTTTTTAGTCAGTGGCAATTACAAAATGCGCCAGTAGTTGAACAACCCACTATTAGTCAAAGTGCCAACACTGAACAAGCATCTGATGCAGAATTTGTTCCTGAATCAACTGATTCATTAACACCTATTACAAAAGATAACGCTTCAGGTGCAAAACTAATTAGCGTAACCACCGATACCTTGAGATTAAAAATTAATACACGAGGTGGCGATATTGTTGAAGCTAAACTGCTTAAATTTGATACCGAGCAAGGTAATGGTATTCCATTTACTGTTATGCAAAATAGTAATCAAAAATATGTCGCACAATCAGGCTTAACTGGCGCTAACGGTGTAGATAGAGTTATTAAAGGTCGCCCAATTTATGCTAGCGCTCAAAGTAACTATGAATTAAATGGTGATAACCTAACCGTAGATTTAACTTTTCAAGACAGCAATGGGCTTAGTGTTACAAAACGTTTTTTATTTAATGCTGGTAGTTACAGCGTAGGTGTTGAATATGTAATCAATAACAATACAAACAATAGCGTTTCAATACAAATGTATGGTCAACTAAAACAGTCAACCCATACAGATACTTCATCAGGCATGTTACCAACCTATCGTGGTGCGGCTTTTTCTACTTCTGAAGATCGTTATGAAAAATATGATTTTGATGATATTGCAGAAGCAAACTTAAACCAAACAACTCCTGGTGGTTGGATTGCTATGCTTGAGCATTATTTTGTTTCTGCTTGGGTTCCAAATGGAACGGAAAACAATCAACTTTATACTAGCTTTAGTAACAACCAAGAAGCAGTTATCGGTTTTAAAGCACCTGCCATCACTATTGATGCGAATCAACAAGGTACCACATCAGCCATATTTTATGTCGGCCCTAAAGATCAAGAAGTACTAGAAAAAATAGCTCCTAACTTAGATTTAACTATAGATTACGGCTTTTTATTTATGATCAGTCAGCCACTTTTCTGGTTACTACTTAAAATTCAAAGTTTTGTCACTAACTGGGGTCTTGCAATCATAATTATTACCTTAATTGTTAAGGGTGGTATGTACCCGTTAACTAAAGCGCAATATACCTCAATGGCGAAAATGCGTGAATTAGCACCTAAAATGGCACAACTAAAAGAACGTTTTGGTGATGACAGACAAAAAATGTCGCAAGCTACCATGGAAATGTATCGTAAAGAAAAAGTTAACCCTGCTGGTGGTTGTTTACCATTAATACTACAAATGCCAATTTTCTTAGCATTATATTGGGTATTTTTAGAAAGTGTTGAATTGCGCCATGCACCTTTTGTTTTCTGGATACAAGATTTATCAGCAAAAGACCCTTTCTTTGTATTACCTGTGTTAATGGGTATTAGTATGTACGTGATGCAAAAAATGCAGCCGATGACTATACAAGATCCAATGCAACAAAAAATAATGCAGTATATGCCCGTTGTTTTCTCTATATTTATGGCATGGTTCCCATCAGGCTTAGTACTTTACTGGTTTGTAAGTAACATGATTTCAATTGCTCAAATGAAAGTAATATTTAGCGGTATTGAAAAGAAAAAATTAGCAAAAGAAAAATCATAGTTACGGGCAACGCGTTTTAAATTGCGAATAAATTAAACTCTGATAAAAGCGATTTCTTGAAAAAGAAGTCGCTTTTTTGTTAGTTGAAGTTAAATAAAGTAAAATAGTCTTTATTCAATTTTTCAGACTTTTTTAGGCTTAAATCAATCAATGACATCATCTACTGGAAAACCTAATGGAAAGTCAACTATTGCTGCACAAGCAACTGCACCAGGCCGTGGTGGTGTTGGTATTATTAGAGTGTCTGGACCAGAAGCAAAAAATGTCGCACAAGCAATTTTAGGCAAAGTACCAGAAATTAGAAAAGCTGAATATTTACCCTTCTCTAACACGAACAATGAAGTATTAGATCAAGGTATTGCTTTGTATTTTCAAGCACCCAATTCATTTACTGGCGAAGATGTCATTGAATTTCAAGGTCATGGCGGCCCTGTTATTTTAGATATGTTGCTTAAAGCCATAATTACCCTGCCTAATGTAATTATGGCGAAACCTGGAGAATTTAGTGAACAAGCTTTTTTAAATGACAAGCTCGACTTAACACAAGCCGAAGCGATTGCTGATTTAATCAATTCTAGTTCAGAACAAGCCGCACGCTCTGCCCTGCACTCACTCCAAGGTGATTTTTCTAAACTAGTTCATCAAATGGTAGAAAGTATTATTCATCTACGCATGTATGTTGAAGCCGCTATTGATTTTCCAGAAGAAGAAATTGACTTTCTTGCCGATAAAAAAATAGTGACAGACCTTAAGGCTATTATTAGCCAAGTTGACAGTGTACGTAAACAAGCACAACAAGGCAGCATTATTCGTGAAGGTATGCGCGTGGTTATTGCTGGTCGCCCTAATGCGGGTAAATCAAGCTTGCTGAATGCATTAAGCGGAAAAGAAAGTGCAATCGTCACTGATATTGCTGGCACCACCCGTGACGTACTTACTGAACAAATTCATATTGACGGTATGCCTCTACACATTATTGATACTGCTGGTTTACGTGACAGTAATGATAAAGTTGAGCAAATAGGTATTGAGCGAGCTTGGCAGGAAATAAAGCAAGCTGATCGCGTACTACTTATGGTTGATGCAAGTGAAAAGCACAGTATTTTAGAAGATGAACAAGATATTAAAAATTATTATCCTGAGTTTTTTGAAAAACTACCAAGTAATATAGGTCTAACTTTAGTAAGAAACAAAGCAGATCTCAATCAATCAATTGCTCAAGCTGATATAGGGCTAATTGAATTTACTGATCAGAATAAAACAAATCATACAGCAATTACTTTATCAGCAAAAACAGGCTTAGGCGTTAACTGCTTAAAAGAGCACTTAAAAACCATTATGGGTTACCAAGGTAGTACTGAAGGTGGTTTTATGGCTAGAAGGCGTCATTTAACCGCTTTAGACAATACACATCAGCATTTAATTACAGGCTTAGATCAATTAGAGTCGTATGTAGCTGGTGAAATTTTAGCTGAAGAATTACGAATTTGTCAGCTAGAGCTAGATCAAATTACGGGTGAATTCACCAGTGATGATTTACTGAGTAAAATATTCAGCTCTTTTTGTATTGGTAAATAATTATATATTTCAGGAGTTATATTATAAATGTCTAAAATTGAATTTACTTCTAAACAACGAGAAGCAATAGTTCAAAAACTTCAATCATATTTTGAACAAGAGTTAGATCAAGAGCTTGAACAATTTGATGCTGAATTTCTTTTAGACTTTTTTTCTAAAGATATTGGCGCGCATTTTTATAATAAAGGTCTACATGATGCCCGTGCAATATTTGAAACAAGAATAGAATCAATTGATGATGAAATTTATGCCATTGAAAAAGAAACATTCTAAATTAGCAATACATTAGATTTTTCTATAAAACATAGGAGTATATAACTTGGATATTCGTATTGGAATGTTAACAAATGAAAATGTTATCGCCTTACTACAAGATCACCACCAAGATATGTTATCTCACTCTCCTCCAGAGAGTGTTCACGCACTAGATTTAAAGTCCCTTGAAGCTCCTAATATCACTTTTTTGAGCTTATGGCTTGATCATAAATTAGCAGGTGTTGCTGCGCTAAAGGAGATTGATAAAGAGCATGGAGAAATAAAGTCTATGCGAACGTCAACCAATCACTTGCGTAAAGGTGTTGCAGGTAAATTATTGAATCATATTATTAACCAAGCAAATATTCGTTTATATAAAAAGCTAAGTTTAGAAACGGGTACTATGGACGCTTTCTTACCTGCACAAAAGCTTTATCAACAATTTGGTTTTAAAGAATGTGAGCCTTTTGGCAACTATAAAAAAGATCCATATAGTATGTTTATGACCAAAAATATTTTATAAAAATAAGCTCAACAATAATTTTTTTTATTGAGCTATTTTTACTCTAATTTTGTTTTTAGCAACCCTTGTTTCATGCAGGGTAGATATTGCAGATTGAGCTTCAATTTCATTAGGCATTTCAACAAAAGCAAAGCCTTTTGATTTACCTGTTTCTTTATCTAAAACTAAGCTACATTCAGTGACAGTGCCATGAGTAGAAAATAAAATACGGATTTCTTGTTCAGTTGTTGAACGTGAAAGATTGCGAACTAAAAGTTTCATAATGAGCCATGTGGTATGTTATTGCGAATTGAATTGTCGCATAGTTTTGAAATAGACCAAGGAATATTTTACAAAGCTTGCAACAAAAATTTATTTTATATCACTATTTAATCAATAATGTACAAAGCAAAACTAATAATAAAATCCCACTTACACTTTTCCAAAATTTTACAGGATCTCTTTCTATTAATGGAATGTTAGCAACAGAGCTATTATCAGCTATATCACTTGCATTAAATTCAGCAAGAAATTCTGAATAGTGATCATATCTATTTGCAGGATTAGCAGCCAACGCTTTTGACATCACTCTATCCATAAAACGGGGTAAATCTTTTCGATGAGTAGCTATCGGTTTATATCGCCATAAACTATATTGCTTTGCTACTTCATCTAATTGATTAATTTCTTTATAGGGTAAGTGATTAGTTAACATTTGATATATTAAAACAGCCAAAGAATATAATTCACTTTTATGACTATTATCTTGACCATAAAACAATTCAGGTGCACTGAAGTTGAGTGTACCTTGGTTAAAAGTACTTCCACCAGATGCTTCTGGAGTTGAAATATCTTTAATATTTGCGGCATAACTACTACCAAAATCAATCAGTTTAATGCGACCATGACTATCAATAATAAAATTATCGCCCTTAATATCACAATGCAATATATCTTGGCGCTGTAACACCCTAAGAATTTTTATTAATTGATCTAATATATCGCGTACTTTCATTAAAGGTGGATTAGGGTTTTCTCGCATCCAAATTGCTAACGTTTCACCTTCAACATACTCACAAACATGATATAAAAATTTACTTGTTTCTAACCTAGAATAAATTTTCATAATAGCAGGATGATTAATTTTATTGCCAATCCAACCTTCTTTAATAAAAGACGTTAAATAGTCTGTATCATCAATAAAATTAACCGATGGTATTTTAATAGCAACTAAATTTTCATTAAGTAGATCTTTAGCTAAATAAACATGAGAACGGCTAGTTTGCTGGAGTACATCTAGTATTTCATAATGATCTAGCTTACTACCGAGTTTAAGTGCTGGTGGAATAACTTGCTGTAATCGAGTAAATACTAACTGACTTAATGCTTGTTTTGGTAATTGTTCAACTTTAACTAGCAGACAAGTTAAATTGTCATTTGAACCTTGTGTACTCGCCAACTGACAAATAATCTCACTTGCTTTTTCCAAGTTTTCATTAGTTTTGATAATTTGCTTAATTTGCTTAGGCTGAACAAAATGATGGACACCATCACAACTTAACATGAGTATATCTTGGGGTGCTAAAGAAGTAGACTTGTAATCTACCTCAATATGAGAATCAGCACCTAAGGCACGGGTTAAAGTACCTGATGCTGTTGCATGGTCTTTTGTTAATTCTTGATAGCCATCACTATTAATTTTGACAATTTGGCAATCACCCACATGAAATATATGTCCACGATCACCTTTAAGTACTACCGCTGAAAAAGTACTAAACCACTGTTCTGAAAGTCCTTTTTCATCAGCTATTAATTGTCTTGAGTATAACCATTTATTTAGTGAAGAAATAACTTTAGCTGCTGATTTTTTTACTGACCAAGTTTCCGGCGTTGCTAAATATTCTTCAATAAAATGACAAACACTCATTTGACTTGCTTGCGCTGCACAATTGGCACTTGATAAGCCATCAGCAATAACAGCAGCATGCCCTTTTAATTCTAAATCAAGCCCTTCGCTTATTTTTAAAGCAAAGGCATCTTGATTCTCTTCTTTATTTCCTTTAGTGGAATTACCACCAAAAGAAATAACAAGATTATCTTGAAGTTGTTGTTTTTGTATTTCTACTACTTTTTTTTCTAGCAATCGTTAATCCACCTGAATTAATTCAACACTACCATCAGGTAATATTTCAGCCATACTACCTTTAGGTTCTTGCATTAAAAATAACATTAATAACCCCACAAAAGCACTTGCCGCAATCACCCAGAAAAATACTGAATAGCTAACAAAAGATAACACGGTTAAATAACATACAGCGCCAACATTACCATAAGCTCCTGTCATACCAGCTATTTGACCTGTTAAACGACGTTTAATTAATGGTACAGCAGCAAATACAGCACCCTCTCCTGCTTGTACAAAGAAAGAACAACTCATTGCTGCAATAACAGCTAACACTAACGGCCATTCACCTGTAATAGAAGCCATAACCGCATAACCTAAACTTAACCCTGTGGTTAAAATAATCAAGGTTTTTTTACGACCATATTTATCACTTATCAAACCACCTAATGGTCTAGACATTAAATTCATAAAAGCATAACTTGATGCTAATAAACCCGCATAAATAATATCTAAACCAAAGGTTTCACTAAAATATAATGGCAACATAGAAACAACAGCTAACTCACTACCAAAAGTAGCAAAATATAAAACATTAAGCACTGCAACTTGTTTAAAAGAATACTGATGAATAGGCTCTACTGGTGTAGTAAAAATACCTTTATTCACTTGATAAGCATTATACACTTCATAAAAAAACCAAGCAGCTAAACCAAAATAAATTATTACAGTAGTATTTTGACTAATTAAACTAACTCCATCTGGCGATAGTTTCCAATTCAATAATGCCAATGCACCAAATAAAGGCACTTTCATTATTAATAGTAAAAAGAAATCTCCAACACTCGTTACTTCCATCGCTTTTGAACTTTTGGGTTTAAAGTAAGTAGCTCCTTGAGGTGTATCACGTACACCAAAATAAAAAATAAATGAATAAACAAAACTAATAATAGCCGTTACACCAACGGCCCAACGCCAACCATCATCACCACCAAAATAAAGTGCTAATATAGGCAACAATATTGCCGCTGCTGCTGAGCCAAAGTTACCCCAACCACCGTAAATACCTTCTGCTGTACCTAATTGGTTAGCAGGAAACCACTCACTTACTAAACGAATACCAATAACAAAACCAGCACCAATAAAACCTAATAAAAAACGCGCTAAGGCAAGTTGCTCAAAGCTAGTACTTAACGCAAACATAGCACAAGGAATAGAACACAAAAGTAAAAGTAAGCTAAAGGTTTTTCTTGGCCCATATTGATCCGTTGCCATACCAATAAAAATACGAGCAGGAATGGTTAATGCAACATTTAATATCAGTAAAGTTTTAATTTCTTCTGTACTTAAATTAAGTGAATGAGCAATTAATCCAAGTAATGGTGCATGGTTAAACCATACTAAAAAGGTAATAAAAAAAGCTACCCAGCTGTAATGTAATACTTTCATATTTTCAGTTAATGAAAATAAATTAAATTTTGAAGAACTCATTTTATTTTGTTATCCCGATATCAATGCTATAAAACTAATTATGTGCTTACACACATTTATAAAGTTAGTTATCGCAAATTTGATACCAAGTTAGGTTATTTTTTAAATAATGATTAATCTATTGATTTATATTGATTATTTTGGCTTTATAAAAATAATTGATTACAGTAAATAAAAAAATGCACAAAGTTAATTCACTTTTTGCACTTAATAAGAGCAATATTTACATCAACTAGATAAATATTAGTTAAGTTAATCAAACTAAAATAATACAATAAACACATTATTAACCATTAAATAACTTAATATGAGCTCATTTCAAATAATAGTAGGCAGTATGCTTGGCACAGCAGAGTATGTTGGCGAAGCATGCGAAGAACAATTAAATATTCTTAACCATGAAGTAAATTTACACTTAAAACCTAACTTTTCATCGATTATTGAAGCAACATTATCCGAAGATCATTGTCAAAATAGTACTTGGTTAGTTTGCACTTCCACCCATGGCGCTGGCGACTTTCCTGACAACATTCAAATATTCATTGAAGATCTTAAAAATTGTGAACAAGATCTATCCTCAATCAATTTTATTATCATTGCTATTGGTGATTCCAACTATGATACTTTCTGTAAAGCAGGATATGAACTAAATAAATTATTAATAACAAAAGGTTGTAATGAATTAATAGCAATTAAAACAATAGATATGAGTCAAGAAATAGATCCAGAAGATCTTGCTCAGCACTGGTTAAGTCAAAATAAAGATCTTTTATAAATACTTACACATAAGTTATTAACAAACACTAATATAAAAACACCTATATGTGGATTAAAAAGTGTATAATCTATTAATTTCCTATTATTATTCAGTTTATATATTTAGTAATTAATTTACTTGTGTATAACTAACTGTTTTGATCACTGCTTATATTTGACTTGATCAATGCTTGATCACAAAGTTATCATTGCTTTAACTTAATAAAATAACTGATAAAAAAGCACTTACCCACAGTAAAATGGCTCTCTAATAAGTAATAATAATAAGATCTTTATAAAGATCTTATTATATATTAGAGAGATCAATCCATAATATTTTTACGCATTTGATCGTTTCCCTCTTGGTAAAAAAAAGCTAAAATATGTCTCCTAATTCTTCTCAAAACAATTTTATTTAATTATTATTTTTCTAAGGTTAAAAATTTATGTGGTATCAAGAATATTATGATGTAATCGTTGTTGGTGGTGGCCATGCTGGCACTGAAGCAGCGCTTGCATCAGCACGAATGGGATGTAAAACCCTTTTGTTAACCCATAACATTGATACTTTAGGTCAAATGTCTTGTAACCCAGCTATTGGTGGAATTGGCAAAGGACATTTGGTGAAAGAAATAGATGCTTTAGGTGGTTTAATGGCAAAAGCCATTGATCATAGCGCCATTCAATTTAGAACATTAAATGCGAGTAAAGGACCTGCCGTAAGAGCAACCAGAGCACAAGCAGATAGAGTTCTATATCGTTCTTTTGTTCGTCAATATTTAGAAAATCAAGAAAATTTAACTATTTTTCAACAACCTTGTGATGATTTGATCTTAGAAAATGATCGAGTGGTAGGTGTTTCTACTCAAATGGGATTAAAATTCAAAGGAAAAACGGTTGTTTTAACAGTAGGAACTTTTCTTGCAGGTCAAATACATATAGGCTTGAATAATTATCAAGGTGGACGGGCTGGTGATCCCGCTAGTATAAATTTAGCTGCCAAAATGCGAGATATGCCTTTTAGAATGGATCGTTTAAAAACAGGCACGCCTCCACGTTTAGACGCAAGATCATTAGATTTTTCTGTAATGGAAGAGCAACCTGGCGATAGCCCTCGTCCGGTGTTTTCATTTATGGGCTCACAAGAACATCATCCAAAACAGATATCTTGTTATATCACACATACTAACGAACAAACTCATCAGCATATTCGAGATGGTTTAGATAGATCGCCCATGTATACTGGTGTAATTGAAGGAGTAGGACCGCGTTATTGCCCTTCTATTGAAGATAAAATTACCCGTTTTGCTGATAAAACATCACATCAAATTTTTGTTGAACCTGAAGGTTTAACTACTCATGAAATTTACCCAAATGGCATTTCAACTAGCTTACCATTTGATGTACAAATGAATTTAGTTCGTTCAATTAAAGGTTTTGAAAATGCTTTTATTACTCGTCCAGGTTATGCCATTGAATATGATTACTTTGATCCTCGTGATTTAAAACAGTCATTAGAAAGTAAATTTGTTGAAAATTTATATTTTGCTGGGCAAATAAACGGTACAACAGGATATGAAGAAGCGGGTGCACAAGGATTAATTGCAGCCACTAATGCTGCAAATCGTGTTAAAGGAAGAGATGAATTCACGCTAGGTCGTGATCAAGCTTATATGGGCGTATTAATTGATGATTTAGCTACGTTAGGAACGAAAGAACCTTACCGTATGTTTACTTCGCGTGCTGAATACCGTTTATTGTTACGTGAAGACAATGCTGATATTCGTTTAACTGAAAAAGGTAGAGAAGTTGGTTTAGTCGACGATATTCGTTGGCAACGTTTTAATGAAAAAATGGAAAATATTGAATTAGAACGTCAACGATTAAAAGATACTTGGGTACAAAAAGATCAAAATAATGTTGATAAAGTAAATAAATTACTAAAAGCACCTATGAGTAAAGAATCAAATCTTGAAGATCTAATTCGCCGCCCAGAAGTACGCTACGAAGATTTAATGAAAATAGAAGGTTTAGGTCCTGCCATTATGGATACACAGGCCGCAGAACAAATTGAAATTCAAACTAAATATGCAGGTTATATTGACAGACAGCTTGATGAAATAGAAAAGAAAAAGCGCAATGAAGATACTTTGATCCCTACTGATTTTATTTATGAACAAATATCAGGGCTTTCAAATGAAGTTGTTGCAAAATTAAAAGGTGCTCGACCTGAAACCATTGGCAAAGCTTCAAGAATTTCTGGTATTACTCCAGCCGCTATTTCGTTATTATTAGTTTACTTGAAAAAGCATGGCCTACTAAGTAAAAAAATTGCATAAATATAACCTAAATAATTAATTATAAAAAATGACATTAATTTTAAAACTTGAAAATTTGCTCAGTAAAACCTCTTTGCAAGTTTCAACACAACAAGTAAACTTACTTATTCAATATGTAGAGCTTTTACATAAATGGAATAAAACTTATAACTTAACATCAGTAAGAGATCCGCAAGAAATGCTTGTGAAGCATATTATGGATAGTTTAATGGTTGGTGAAGTTTTACAGGGTGAAAATTTTATAGATGTAGGTACTGGTCCTGGTTTACCAGGTATTCCACTGGCTATTTTATATCCTGAACGAAAATTTGTATTATTAGACAGTTTAGGAAAACGTATTACTTTTCTAAGACAAGTGGTATTTCAACTTAAATTAACTAATGTACAGCCTATTAAGTCTCGTGTAGAAGAATATCGGGGCGAAGCACCTTTTGATGGTGTATTAAGTAGAGCCTTTTCATCTCTTAATGATATGGTTAGTTGGTGTTCACATTTAATTAGTAATGAACATGGACAGTTTTTAGCATTAAAAGGTCAATATCCAAGTAATGAATTGGCTGATTTACCTGAGAATATAACTTTAGTGTCTAGTCATGAAATAAAAGTACCTGAGTTGGTAGGTGAACGCCATGTGCTTGTATTAAAAAAAAGTAATAAAATTAGCTAAATAATATATAAAAAATAATAATAGAGGCGCTCGTGGGAAAAATAATCGCTGTTGCAAATCAAAAAGGTGGTGTTGGTAAAACAACTACTGCTGTTAATTTGGCTGCCTCTTTAGCTGCTACAAAGCGGAAAGTATTGTTAATAGATCTTGATCCACAAGGCAATGCTACGATGGCTAGTGGTATTAATAAATATGAAGTACCTGCCACTTGTTACGAATTACTAATTGAAGAAAAATCGGTTGCTGATGTTGTTCAAAAAGAAACAACAGGTTTATATGATTTAATTGCAGCTAATACTGATGTTACCGCAGCTGAAATTAAATTAATGGAAGTATATGCACGTGAGCAGCGTTTAAAAACAGCATTAGCACCAGTAAAAGATTATTACGACTTTATTATAATTGACTGCCCTCCTTCACTGAACATGTTAACGGTTAATGCTATGACTGCATCTGACTCTGTTTTAGTACCTATGCAATGTGAATATTATGCTTTAGAGGGGTTAACTGCTTTAATGGATACTATTTCAAAGTTAACTACTGTGGTTAATGATAAACTTCATATTGAAGGTATTTTACGTACTATGTATGACCCGCGTAATCGTTTGGCTAATGATGTGTCAGAGCAATTAAAGCGTCATTTTGGTGATAAAGTTTATCGTAGTGTTATTCCACGTAATGTACGTTTAGCTGAAGCACCGAGTTTTGGCTCTCCTGTTATGTATTATGATAAATCATCAACTGGTGCTAAAGCTTATTTAGCTTTAGCTGGTGAGGTACTACGTAAAAACAGTCCAAAAAAATCTGCTAATTGTGATCAAGAACCAAAACAGACTCAAGATACTGCACAATAAGCCTAAGGAATATTATGAGCCCAGCAAAAAAAAGAGGTTTAGGCAGAGGCCTTGACGCATTACTTACACCACAAGTAAGAGCTTCAGTACAAGAAGATAATACTAAAGAAAATAATATCACTAATCTTAAAGATGGTGATTTAAGTAAAATAGCTATTAATAACTTATCACCAGGTAAATATCAGCCACGTAAAGATATGTCTGATGCAGCACTTGAAGAACTTTCATTATCTATTCAATCTCAAGGTATTATTCAACCTATTGTTGTTAGGTTAATTAATAATGCTAATAGCGAAAGCGCTAATGTTGAAGGAAAGTATGAAATTATTGCGGGTGAACGTCGTTGGCGTGCGGCGCAATTAGCGCAATTGACAGAAGTTCCGTGCTTAATTAAAGATGTACCAGATGAATCAGCTGTTGCCATTGCTTTAATAGAAAATATTCAACGTGAAGATTTAAATGCAATGGAAGAAGCTGTTGCATTAGAACGTTTATTAACAGAATTTGATTTAACTCATCAGGAAGTTGCTTTAGCGGTAGGAAAATCACGAACAACCGTTACTAACCTATTGCGCTTAAATAATTTAAATGAAGAAGTAAAAACATTTTTAGAAAATGGCGATATTGAAATGGGTCATGCCCGTGCATTATTATCACTTGATGATTCATTTCAAGCTGAAGCAGCAAGAACGGTAGCGATAAAAGAGTTAACAGTTAGAGAAACAGAAGCATTAATTAAGAAAATTCAAAATCCTGTTGCTGAAAAAGAAAAAATTGAAAAAGATATTGATATAATGGATTTAGAACAAAACTTAGCTGAAAAGCTAGGTGCAAAAGTTGCTATTAGCCATAATAAAAAAGGTAAAGGTAAACTCACTATATCTTATGCTAATTTAGAAAAACTAGAAGAAATATTAGCTAAAATAAAATAACTTTATAATAAAGCTAGATAAATGTTGGTTTTATTTTTTTATTGATGAAAAATAATTTTGGCTCATAATTTAGTGCTTATTCTTTGAGTATTTATGCTATTAATTTTAACGTCACTCATCTGAGTAGTTAAGGCTATAAAAATATGATTTTCTTTTTTTTGTTAATATTGCTTAAAAGTTCTACTCCTTTAGTTGTATTTATTAAATAAATACTAATTATTAGCACAATTAAGGGGCGTTCATTGCCCTATTTTCTTGCAAAAAAAGCCAAAATGAGTATACTTGCGCAAACTTTTTAGGATTAAAGTTTTTACTTTAAAAAAGTAAACATATTACGATTTTATTCGTATATAGAAATAACTATTTTTTAGATACTTTTTTTAAGCAGACTTTTGATTCGTAATGATGAATAATAAATTAACGAATGCAGGGCGAAAACTTGCCCTACAACAAAATGTATTAGCTATTTTAGTTGTTTTATTAAGTTCATTATTAACTTTTTGTTTTTGGGGATGGTTACATGCAAAGTCAACTTTAGTTGCTGGTGTGGTGACTATTGTTCCTAATATAGTATTCGCCTTAAAAGCATTTAAATATGCTGGGGCTAAGTCGTCTAAATTAGTGGTTGAATCCTTTTATAGCGGCGTAAAATTGAAAATGGTATTAACGGCTTTGTTATTTGCACTCGTCTTTAAATATTTAGTATTATTGCCTATACCATTTTTTGTAATGTTTTCTTTAGTAATGGCACTGCCGTTATTAACACCGTTTGTTTTTAAACAGAACGGATAATGTAGATAGTGCTTTAGTCCGTCACAAATTTTATTGATGGTATAAAGAGTAATCTACAAAAAAATTATTTTTAAACTTTAATCATTGGGAACATTAATATGTCTGCAGCTGCTGAATTGACCAGCCAAGAATATATTAAACATCATCTAACCAATTTAACTGTCGGTGAAGGTTTTTGGACCTGGCATTTAGATACTCTTGGTTGGTCGGTGTTTTTAGGTCTTGTATTTCTTACTATTTTTCGCTCTGTTGCTAAAAAAGCAACCACAGGCGTGCCAGGAAAATTACAATGTGCCGTTGAGCTAATTGTTGAGTTTGTTGGTGATAGTGTTAAAAGTACCTTCCATGGTAGTAACCCTTTAATTGCGCCATTAGCCTTAACAGTATTTGTTTGGGTGTTATTAATGAATGCGATGGATTGGGTTCCAGTAGATTTATTACCTTGGTTAATCAGCACGGTTGGCGGTATTGAAATGTCGCATGTTTACATGAAACCTGTACCAACTACTGATCCAAATATGACTTTTGCTTTAGCTTTAGGTGTATTTATTCTAACAATTTACTATTCAATTAAAGTTAAAGGTGTTGGTGGCTTTATTAAAGAGCTTACAACTCAACCTTTTGGTCACTGGTCTTTATATCCAGTTAACTTTATTTTAGAAATGGTTACCTTATTAGCACGTCCATTATCATTAGCCTTACGTTTGTTTGGTAACTTATATGCGGGTGAGTTGATATTTTTACTTATTGCGACAATTGGTTTATTCCAATTACCAGTACACTTTTTATGGGCAGCGTTTCATTTGCTAATTATCCCATTACAGGCGTTTATCTTTATGATGTTAACTATTGTTTATCTTAGTTTAGCGCACGAAGATCATTAATTCGTCTGGAACGAATTTACATCGGCAGAGTTTACTCTATTTGATGGGAACAGGATGTTCCGAAGAATATTTATTTATACAAATTTTTTAACTTTTAACATTAACTTTAATAATATCGGAGATATATATGTTATTCATCGCTGTTGCGTTATTAATCGGTCTAGGTGCTTTAGGTACTGCGATTGGTTTTGGTTTATTAGGTGGCAAGTTCTTAGAATCTGCTGCTCGTCAACCTGAATTAGCACCACAACTTCAAGTAAAAATGTTCATCGTAGCGGGTCTTATTGATGCTATCGCGATGATCGGTGTTGCAATTGGTCTATACATGTTATTCGTTTTAGCTTAATTATTAATTAAGACTAAAAATTTTTAACGAATAACTAATTAGGAGGTACACAAATGAACATTAATGCCACACTACTTGGTGAATTAATTGCATTTGTCGTATTTGTAATTTTCTGTATGAAGTTTGTATGGCCGCCAATTATGGCTGCTATTGAAGGTCGTCAAGCAACTATTGCTGACGGACTTGCTGCTTCAGACCGTGCTGCTAAAGATCTTGAGCTTGCTCAAGAGAAAGCGATAACTCAACTAAAAGAAGCTAAATCTCAAGCTGCATCTATTGTAGATGTTGCTAAAAAGCATGAAGCTAAAATTGTTGAAGAAGCTGCTGGTAAAGCACAAGCTGAGAAAGAAAAAATCTTAGCTTCTGGTCACGCAGAGATCGAAACTGAACGTAACCGTGCTAAAGAAGAACTACGCCAACAAGTGGCCGTTCTTGCTATAGCTGGTGCCGAGAAAATTCTTGAGCGTTCAATAGATGCTGCTGCACACAGCGACATCTTAGACAAACTCGTCGCTGAGCTTTAAGGGGAGTACGCGTATGTCAGAATTGACAACTATCGCTCGTCCTTACGCTAAAGCAGCGTTTGATTTTGCGGTTGAGGCAAATGCCGTTGAAGGTTGGTTAGAACAACTAATTTTTGCAGCACAAGTTTCAAAAGACGACACAGTCCAAACCTACCTTAGTGGTGGTGTTTCGGTTGAGCAAGCTACAATATTATTTTTAAATGTTTGTGGTGAGCAAGTTGAAAGCAAATGCCAGAACTTTTTGAAGTTAATGGCTGAAAATCATCGTTTGCTGGCACTACCGCAAGTTTTAGAACAGTTTAGTGAATTAAAAGCTGAACACGAAAAAACTGTGAATGTAGATGTTACTTCTGCTGTTAAATTAAAAGCAGCAGAAACAAAAACATTAGGCGCCGCGCTTGAAAAGCGCTTGGCACGTAAAGTAAAGCTCAATTGTAAAGTTGATAAGAGCATAATATCAGGCTTGTTAATTCAAGCAGGTGATATGGTCATTGACGGTTCTGTAAAAGGTAAATTGAACCGTTTAACTCAAACATTACAATCCTAGCACTGATTAAATAAGGGAACAGAGCATGCAACTGAATTCCACTGAAATCGCAGAACTGATCAAAAATCGTATTGAACAGTTTGACGTTGTCAGCGAAGCTCGTAACGAAGGTACTATCGTTTCTGTAACAGACGGTATCATTCGTATCCATGGCCTTGCCGATGTAATGCAAGGTGAAATGATCGAACTTCCTGGCAGCCGTTTTGCTATCGCATTAAACTTAGACCGAGATTCGGTCGGCGCGGTAGTTATGGGTCCGTACGCGGATCTAGCTGAAGGACAAAAAGTAAAAGGTACTGGCCGTATTTTGGAAGTACCTGTAGGTCGTGGCTTATTAGGCCGCGTAGTAAACACTTTAGGTGAACCAATTGATGGCAAAGGCCCAGTTGATAATGATGGCTTCTCTCCTGTAGAAGTTGTTGCACCAGGTGTTATCGAACGTAAATCTGTTGACCAACCAGTACAAACTGGTATTAAGTCAATTGATGCTATGATTCCAATTGGTCGTGGTCAACGTGAATTAATCATTGGTGACCGTCAAATCGGTAAATCAGCGATTGCACTCGATGCCATTATCAACCAAAAGAACACAGGTATTAAGAGTATTTATGTAGCGATTGGCCAAAAAGCCTCTACCGTTGCTAACGTAGTGCGTAGCTTAGAAGAGCATGGTGCATTATCAAATACTATTGTTGTTGTTGCCTCAGCTTCTGAAGCTGCAGCATTACAATATCTAGCACCATATGCTGGTTGTTCTATGGGTGAATATTTCCGTGACCGCGGTGAAGATGCGTTGATCGTATATGATGATTTGTCTAAGCAAGCTGTTGCTTATCGTCAAATTTCATTACTACTTCGTCGTCCGCCAGGTCGAGAAGCATACCCTGGTGATGTTTTCTACCTTCATAGTCGTTTATTAGAACGTGCTTCTCGTGTAAACGAAGCTTACGTTGAAAAATTCACAAATGGTGAAGTAAAAGGTAAAACGGGTTCTTTAACTGCTTTACCAATTATTGAAACGCAAGCGGGTGATGTATCTGCTTTCGTACCAACTAACGTGATATCAATTACTGATGGTCAAATATTCCTAGAGTCAGATTTATTTAACTCAGGTATTCGTCCTGCTGTAAATGCTGGTTTATCAGTATCTCGTGTTGGTGGTGCTGCGCAAACGAAAATCATCAAGAAACTTGGTGGTGGTATCCGTTTAGCATTAGCTCAATACCGTGAATTAGCAGCATTTGCTCAATTTGCCTCAGATTTAGATGACGCGACTCGCGCTCAATTAGAGCATGGTCAACGTGTAACTGAATTAATGAAGCAAAAGCAATACAGCCCACTATCAGTAGCTGAAACTGCCGTATCTTTATTTGCTGCGGAAAAAGGTTTCCTAAACGACGTTGCCATTAACAAAGTTAATGATTTTGAAGACGCGTTACATGTTTACATGAATAGTGATCAAGCTGAGCTTATGGCTACTATTAACGAATCAGGTAACTACGATAAAGATATCGAAGCAAGTTTGACGAAAGCACTTGAAGTATTCAAGTCTACGCAAACTTGGTAAGACATTTTTAATTAAGTAATCTTTTCGGAGAGAAAGTCATGGCCGTTGGTAAAGAAATAAAAACCAAGATTGCGAGTGTTCAAAACACTCAAAAGATCACAAACGCTATGGAAATGGTTGCCGCTTCTAAAATGCGCAAAGCGCAAGAGGGTATGGCAGCCTCTCGTCCATATGCGACAAATATACGTAACGTGATCGGTCACATCGCGCTTGGTAACTTAGAATATCGTCATTCCTATATGGAAGAACGAGAAGTTAAGCGCGTAGGCTATATTGTTGTATCAACAGACCGTGGTTTGTGTGGTGGTTTGAATATTAATTTATTTAAACAAGTGCTAGCTGATGCTGCTAAATGGCAGGGTCAAGAAGCTGAAGTTGAATTTGCGGTAGTAGGCTCTAAAGCTACTTCGTTCTTCAATAACATGGGCGCTAAAGTCATCGCACAAATATCTGGCTTAGGCGATACCCCATCACTTACCGACTTAGTGGGTAGTGTACAGGTAATGCTTAAAGCTTATGATAACGGTGAAATTGATAAATTGTTCATTGTATATAATAAGTTTGTTAATACGATGACACAAGAGCCAACAATAGATCAGTTGTTGCCTTTACCTAAATCTGATGATGAAAAAATTAAGCATCGTTGGGATTATATTTACGAACCAGATGCTAACATATTGTTAGATCAATTATTGGTTCGTTATGTAGAATCGCAAGTATATCAGGGTGTGGTTGAAAACCTAGCCTGTGAACAAGCTGCCCGTATGGTAGCCATGAAAGCTGCAACAGATAATGCTGGTGAGCTGATTGATGATTTACAATTGGTATACAACAAAGCTCGTCAAGCAGCAATTACTCAAGAGTTGGGTGAAATTGTTGCTGGTGCAGCAGCGGTTGGTTAAGAGTAATTAACATAAACGTTTTCGTAATTTAACGACAAGCTAGCCGCGCAACGCGTTGGTTAACTTAAATTAAGAGGAATAAACATGAGTACAGGTAAAGTCGTCCAAATCATTGGCGCAGTTGTGGATGTTGAATTTCCACAAGATGCCGTACCTCAGGTATATGACGCATTAAATGTAACTGAAGGTGACCTTGAAGGTTTAGTACTTGAAGTGCAGCAGCAGCTTGGTGGCGGTGTTGTACGTACTATTGCAATGGGTACCTCAGACGGTTTACGTCGTGGTCTGAATGTAGTAAATACAGGTGATAATATTCAAGTACCAGTTGGTGTTGAGACTTTAGGTCGAATCATGAACGTACTTGGTGAGCCTATCGATGAAGCTGGCCCAATTGGCGAAAAAGACCGTTGGTCTATTCACCGTGAAGCACCAGCTTATGCAGAACAAGCCATGTCTAACGAATTGTTAGAAACAGGTATCAAAGTAATCGATTTAGTTTGTCCATTCGCTAAGGGTGGTAAAGTTGGTCTTTTCGGTGGTGCTGGTGTTGGTAAAACAGTTAACATGATGGAACTTATCCGTAACATCGCAATCGAGCATAGCGGTTATTCAGTATTCGCTGGTGTTGGTGAGCGTACACGTGAAGGTAACGATTTCTATCACGAAATGAACGATTCTAATGTACTTGATAAAGTATCGTTAGTTTACGGTCAGATGAACGAGCCTCCTGGAAACCGTTTACGTGTTGCCATGACAGGTTTGACTATGGCAGAAAAATTCCGTGACGAAGGTCGTGACGTATTATTCTTTGTAGATAACATCTATCGTTATACGCTTGCGGGAACTGAAGTATCAGCACTACTTGGTCGTATGCCATCAGCGGTTGGTTATCAACCAACACTTGCTGAAGAAATGGGTGTATTACAAGAGCGTATTACTTCAACTAATAAGGGTTCAATCACTTCAATTCAAGCGGTATATGTACCTGCGGATGATTTGACCGATCCAAGCCCTGCAACTACTTTTGCTCACTTAGATGCAACTGTAGTACTTTCACGTTCTATTGCTGAGCTAGGTATTTATCCAGCAATTGACCCATTAGATTCAACTTCACGCCAGTTAGACCCATTAGTGGTTGGTACTGAGCATTATGAAGTTGCTCGTGGTGTTCAATCAGTATTACAACGTTACAAAGAACTTAAAGATATCATTGCTATCTTAGGTATGGATGAGTTATCTGAAGAAGATAAGCAAACTGTATCTCGTGCACGTAAGATTCAACGTTACTTATCTCAACCGTTCTTTGTTGCTGAAGTATTTACAGGTTCTCCAGGTAAATATGTATCATTAAAAGACACTATCTCAGGATTCAAAGGAATTTTGGCTGGTGAATATGATGATATGCCTGAGCAAGCATTCTACATGGTTGGTTCTATTGAAGAAGCCGTAGAGAAAGCTAACAAGATGTAATCATCTGGTAAGCACCTGATGTTTTAAGAAGGTGCTTACAAATATAGAGGTCGAGTCAAATGGCATTATTAACTGTTAATCTGGAAGTGGTAAGTGCACAGGAAAGTTTATTTTCTGGTAGTATTAAATCATTACAGATCACAGGTAGTGAAGGTGAACTAGGTATTATGCCTGGTCACGCACCTTTACTGACCTCACTAAAACCTGGTATGGCACTTATCACTAAAAAAGATGATAGCGAAGAAGTTATCTACCTTTCAGGTGGTATGTTAGAGGTTCAACCAAATCATATAACAGTGCTTGCTGATGTAGCAACACGAGCAGGTGATTTGGATGAACAAGCAGCTTTAGAAGCAAAACAGCGCGCAGAAGAAAACATGAATGCCCATGGCACTGATGTTGATTATGTTGCAGTTGCTGCTGAATTAGCGCGTGCAGTAGCACAATTACGTGTTATTCAAGCGACGACTAAGAGAAGCTAACTAGTAAGCGGGATTTTAATCACGTTTAAAAAGGTTTAGTGAATAAAATTATAAACGCCCTGTTACTGTGAAGTAACAGGGCGTTTTTTACTTAATAGCTTTACATTGCTCTAATACGAGCAAGTATGATGTTATTATTCTAAATCAGCTAATTTACTTTTAAGGTATGTTATTTTATTGTTTTCTTCGTTAATTTTGTCTTGATACTTACGAACCTTATCCCTTTTTTGATCCTCGATTGCTTCTTGTAAATCGTTTTTATATTCTAAAATTTCTTCATTCGATTCTTTTATTTCTGCAACGAGATCTTCCTTAAGCCCTTTATCGGTACAATGCTCTTTTGCATTTTTTAATGATATTTTTAATCCTTTAGTTTTGTGTTGATTACCTATTTCCTGAGATATTTTTAGCTGTTTTTCTATTTCGCAAAATTTTTCTTCACAGCCCTTTAAATTTGCACAATCAGGTGAAGATAAAGCAGACATTGAAATAAAAGCACAGCCAATGAAGGCAATGTTTAAAACTGAAAATGATTTATTAACCATAATTTTTTCCTATTTGTATGAAAAATCAATAGCATTGACAATCAGTATATATGCAATTTGATCATATACCCATCACACTTTATCAGGAGGTTGAAAGTTTAGTTGATAATACTAACTGCTTCAAATTGGGTAGAGTGAATACTAACCAATACTTGTATTACAAATTTAAATCATTAGTATGTAGCGGTAAACAAAACATTTTGATAAATATTATTTGAATAGGAAGAATCTAAATGAAACGTATAATTTTACCTTTATTAGCATTAAGTTGTGCAACGTTTGCGGCTGAACCATTAACTAAAGCTGAGAAAGGTGAGGTTGAGTCATTACTTGCAGAGGCAGGCAGTAAAATGATTTACCTAACCCGTGATTGTGGTAAAGAAATTGATGCTGAAAAATTCAAGGAATTGGCAAAGCTTAAAGCATTTTCTGAGGGTTATATGACTATTGAAGGTATTAGTTGGGATCGTGTTAAGCGTAAAGCTCATCAAGAATATGGCATGCTAAAAATTGATGCACCTTTAGGTGAACTTTGTGATAAATATAAAGCAGCAATCAAAGGAAACTATAGGTTTTTAAAATAGTATTTTCCTCCTTTGACATTTTATTAATATTAAATTGTCAGGTTAGTTTTATTCAGCTAAAAAAAATGCGTCTATAAAAATAGACGCATAAAAACATGAAACACTAAGGGAAAATAAAACTTACACTTATTCAGAGTAACAAAATTAGTAAAAGTTCCCTACTATTCTAAAAATATTGCTAAAAACTTTAAACTTTAAATTTTTATTAGTTTACTCTAATACTTGTTTCGCTCATTAATACCGCATGACCACCAACACGTATCGTTAAGTCTTTACTTTGTTGGTTATCCATCTCTACATAAAATAGGCTTTTTCGAGCATCATTAGCCCCTCGTTGAATGCCAAATACATGGGTTCCTGCTTGAATGTGAGAATGATCACAAATATGACTAGCAAAGGCCGCAATAGCGCCGCCAATAGCTGGATCTTCATGATGAGGTATTGCAGGTCCTAGTAGGCGAGCATGAAAATCTGCTGGGTTATCATCAGTATTATTGGCAAACAATAAAATTTCTTGAGCAAGAGAAATAGGTGCTGAAGAGTTGCTCCATGCTGCTTCATTAAATTTTGCCTCTCTAATTGCCGTATAAGACATAATGGGTACTATTAAATAAGGTACGCCACATGAAACAATTAATGGGCGATAGTTGTCAAAACCTATGTCTGCGGGACTAAG
>JADGDH010000282.1 GCA_016745015.1 Colwellia sp. | reverse complement strand
TACTCGCTCGTCTTGATCATCTCTTTTACGGAGAAGCAAACCTTGTGAAGCCATGCGCTTTAGTAACGGCGTCAATGTGCCATTATCTAATTGCAATGCAGATGAAAGTGCTCCAACTTTAATACCTGTTTTTTTAATACCTGCTTTTGTTTGAGAAGATGATCCTTTATCAGCAGTATCAGTATCACCCGTAATATCAAAATACTCCCATAAAACCATTAATACCAAATATTGAGGATAAGTAATATCCAAGGTACTCAATAAAGGACGATAAGCAGCCGTCATTTTTCTTGAAGCTGAATAAAGCATAAAACACAGCTGATTTTCTAACTTTAATAGATTGGCAGGTGGTTCAGGTTTAGGTTGATCAAACATTTTTAGTCTTTCACTCTAATAAATTTACAGAGTGCGCAGCATACGCACACTATGTTTAAAGTTTAATGTTTAATAACTAGGCATTTAATAACTTTTCAATTTCAGGTATAAGCTTTGAAGGGTCAGCAGTAGGAGGAAAACGTTTTACTGCCTTGCCATTTTTATCTACTAAAAACTTAGTAAAATTCCACTTAATTTTCTCAGAACCCATCAAGCCTTTTGCCTCAGTCTTGAGTGCTTTGTAAATAGGGTGTGCATCGTCTCCATTCACATCAATTTTTGAAAACATAGGAAATGATACACCATAATTCAGTGAACAAAATTCACTAATTTCTTGGTCTGAACCTGGGTCTTGATGTAAAAACTGGTTAGATGGAAACCCAAGAACAACTAAGCCTTGATCAGCATATTTTTTGTGTAAGGCTTCTAGCCCTTTAAATTGAGGAGTAAACCCGCACTTGCTTGCAGTGTTTACAATTAATATCACCTTGCCTTTATATTGTTCTAAATTAACCTCTTCACCATTAATTTTTTTGATAGGGCTTTGAAAGATACTATTTTCCACGACGATTACTCCATTGAACCTGTTATTGATGTTTAAAACTAAAATTTCAAAATTTGATAGGCGTATAATATATCGCCCAAAATTATATTGCACACAATATATTATAATTTTTTAGTTATTCAAGAGAAAGTGCTAGTAGCTTACTGAGGTGCGATAACGGCCTACCTGAAACCTCTCTTAGCTCATTAAACGTTTTAGTGACTATCTGTAAGTCTTTTTTAGACGTAGGGTTCTTATCTATTATATTGAGTGTTATTAACCTTCTTACAACATCATCGGTGAGTATGAAGGTATCGACACCCACCATTCTTAGAAAATAGGACGCTGACTTCCCTCCCATTCGCTTAAATCGTTTTGATAACAAAGCCCATAATGCCGTAATATCTTGATCCCAATTAGCAATAAGATGACCAAAACCGTCATAATCTTTTGAAAAATCAGTCATTTCTAATGCATTAATAGGGATCGTTTGAAGTTTTCCCCAGTGTCTTATTAACCCTTTGTCTTGCATGGCTCTTTCCATAAAAGGTTCATCAATATATATTAATTTTGCAGGGTCAAACCCCCAAAAAACCTTTTCAAAATGTGCCCATTTTGAGTTAATAACAGAGTGCTTCATGCCCGCCTGAAATATTCGTCTAGTCATAACCGACAAATAAAAAGCATCTGTTTGGTGTTCCAGTTGCTCTATTGTGAGTAACCGTGGCATCACAGATTCTAAGGCCTCAATAGAATCAAATTTTCTGGCTGCCTGTTCAAAAATTTCTTCATATAAGTTCAAAGTATTC
>JADGDH010000018.1:32270-34805 GCA_016745015.1 Colwellia sp. | reverse complement strand
GGTGCTAAATTGGCAATATGATTATAATTACTTACTAATGCAGGTAAGTTTATAATTGAATATGTTTTTCTTGAGTGGTAGTTCATTTAGAGAGGTACATTCAGGTAGTTTATTTGCCCATTTGCAAGAAGCACAACACTTTGTTTCAGTGTATCATGTTTTTATGTTAATGGGGTTGTGGTAAGAAATCTCTAAGTTACTTTGTAGATATAAATGAGTTAAATATGAATACATTATCATCAAAATCATTGAACAAAATACAGTCGCAATTAATTAATGAGCTCAAACAGGTTTCTACTGAGAGCCAGAATCAAGATACCTTAGATATTGATTTACTTGATACTCAAGATGTTTTGGAAAAAATAAATAATGAAGATCAAAAAGTAGCAGGTGTTGTTAAGTTTATAATTCCGCAAATTTCCCAAGCGGTAGATCAAATAGTGAGTGCTTTTGCTAATGGTGGTCGATTAATTTATATCGGCGCAGGAACTAGTGGTCGTTTAGGTGTTTTAGATGCCGTTGAATGTCCGCCAACTTTTAGTGTTTCAAATAAACAAGTGGTAGGTATTATTGCTGGTGGCGACAAGGCTATTTATAAAGCGGTGGAAGGCGCTGAAGATAGCGAATCTATGGCAATTGAAGATTTACAACAAGCTGAATTATCAAAAAAAGATGTTTTAGTTGGGATTGCGGCAAGTGGTCGTACACCTTATGTGATTTCAGCAATGAATTATGGGAAATCTATTGGTGCAACTATTGTTGGTGTTAGTTGTAGTTACAATGAAAAATTTGCTCAAGCTAATGATATTAATATTTGTGCCGTTGTTGGTGCTGAAGTACTAACAGGTTCAACTCGAATGAAATCAGGCACCGCACAAAAGCTAATTTTGAATATGCTTACAACTGCTAGCATGATTCGCTCAGGTAAAAGCTATAAAAACTTAATGATAGATGTTAAAGCAAGCAATGAGAAACTGTATGCTCGTGCAGTGCGTATAGTGATGCAAGCTACAGAGTGTGATTATGATTGTGCCAAACAAGCCTTAGATCAATCTGAAAATAATGCCAAACTTGCTACATTGATGATATTAACAGGTTTAAACCTTGAGCAATCAAGGGATTGTTTAGCGAATAACAATGGCTTTTTACGAAAAGCTATTGAACAAACTTCTCTTGACCAAATAGGAAGTAACTAAAGACCTTCTTATGCATTTATTTTTGAAAAGTTTGTTAACTCGCTTTGTTGTTATTTTATGTATTAGTCTATTGCTATTTTCTTGCACATCTACATCTATAAAGGGTGGTAATGATCTTTCATTAAAGGGGAAAATAGAGAATAAGCCATCAGAAAAGGGAATAATAGTAGGCGCTGAACAAACGCTTTATTACTTACCTATGTTACAAAATAAACGTGTAGGTTTAGTTGTTAATCAAACATCAATGGTGGGTGATAGGCATCTGGTTGATATTCTAATTGCTAACGATATTAATGTTCAGACTATTTTTGCACCTGAACATGGTTTTCGAGGCGATTATGATGCAGGCGAAAAATTTAACTCTAGCATTGATGTAAAAACAGGTGTGCCATTGGTATCAATCTATGGCAAACATCGTAAACCATCCGATGACCTCATGGCTAACCTCGACGTGATTATTTTTGATATTCAAGATGTTGGTGTTCGTTTTTACACCTATATCAGTTCAATGCACTATATGATGGAAGCTGCCGGTGATGCAGATATTGCTTTTATTGTTTTAGATAGACCAAATCCTAACGGCGCTTTTGTTGATGGACCAATATTAGAACCAGAATTCACATCTTTTGTTGGTATGCATAAAATACCATTGCTTCATGGTATGACAGTGGGAGAGTTAGCACTGATGTTTAAGGGCGAGAAGTGGCTTGAAACTCAACTAACTTCTCAAAATACACTTGATTTAAAAGTCGTAAGCATAAAAAACTACCGTCGTTCAATGTCTTACTCTTTGCCAATAAAACCTAGTCCCAATTTACCTAATGATACTGCCATTAGCTTGTATCCTTCACTGGGTTTTTTTGAAGCAACACCTGTGAGTATTGGTCGTGGAACAGATTTTCCTTTTCAAGTGATTGGTCATAATAAAATATCAATAGGTCAGTTTGCTTTTATGCCTGTTTCTACACCAGGGGCTGCATCTAAACCTAAATTAATGAATGAGAATTTGTTAGGACAAGATTTACGTAATAGCCAAATTCGAGGATTGAATTTAAATTTCATTATTGATTGGCATAAAGCGTTTAAAGCGCAAAATATTGAATTTTTCACTCGTGCTAGCTTTATGGATAAACTCAGTGGCACAGACAAATTAAGAAAAGCCATTATCGCAGGAAAAACAGCTCAAGAAATTAAATTAAGTTGGCAACAAAATTTAGCTGAATTTAAAATAATGAGAACCCCCTATTTACTGTATTAATATCAGTGACGCAATAGTGAAAATTTATCATGAAAGTCAAAATTGAAAAGCGTATGAGCCTATTACAGATAAATAGATTAA
>JADGDH010000018.1:0-32170 GCA_016745015.1 Colwellia sp. | reverse complement strand
ATTACTTGCCTAATTACCGTGGTGACGGGCGAGAATTACGCACCATAAAAGATATTCTTACCCATAATGCAGGTTATGCTCCTGAGGTGAAATTTTTTACTAAAGAAAATACCTTGGGTAGTGCTTTTTTCTCACAAAATGAAGAACGCACAAAAGAACTGATATTGACTAAAGTACCATTTGCTGTAGCTCGCTCAACTAAACGTATCTATAGTGATACCGACTATATGCTTTTAGGCATGATCATTGAAAAAATTACGGCTATGCCTCTTGATCTATATACTGAATATAATATTTACCAACCCTTAAGTTTAGAAAATACTTTATTCAAACCACTACAAAAAGGCTTTAGAAAAAATCAATTTGCAGCCACCGAAATACACGGTACAACACGAGGAAACCGCGTCAATTTTGAAAATGTACGCACCTATGTATTGCAAGGAGAAGTACATGACGAAAAAGCTTATCACTCATTGGCTGGAGTTGCAGGGCACGCAGGATTGTTTTCTACAGGTCAAGATCTAGCAGTGTTAACACAAGTTTTATTAAACAGAGGTGGTTATGGACATAAGTTTTTGTTTACAGAGGAAGTTATTGATCAATTTATTAAACCCGACGACGGCAATGGTACCTATGGTTTAGGCTGGCGTCGTGCAAATAACGGTGATAGAAAATGGCACTTTGGTCCTTATGCAAGTAGCTCTGCTTATGGTCATACTGGCTGGACAGGCACGGCTACGGTTATTGATCCTGAACATGATTTAGCCATAATTCTACTTACAAATGCTCGTCATAGCGAAATTGAGGGTGATGACAATAATTATCAATTTAAAGGTAAGCAGTTTGAAACAGGAAAGTATGGCAGTGTTATTTCCCTTGTTTATGAGGCTGTTTTAGATAACAGAACTAGATAGCAGTATCAGGCAATTAAGCTCAGACTTTAGAGGTTGTACTATTTCTAAAAAATTTGAACCCAGTAAGGAAGATTAATAGTGAATCCATTAACTCAGAAAAATATAGCTCAGAAAAAAACAGTTCAGAAAAAAATAAAAGCGTTTTTAAAGACTAAATTTGCCTTACCTATAATTGCTTTACTGGGTTTAGCTGTCATGATTTTTATCGTGAAATTGCAACCAAATATAAAACATCATCCTGTAGATAATGTAATTACGGCGGTTAATTATGTTGAAGTTGAATCGCATATAATAGCGCCGGAAATTATTGGTTTTGGTGTTGTTACACCTGATGTATCACTACAAGCGAAAGCTGAAGTGTCAGGGCAAGTGACTTATATCCACCCTAAACTTAAAAAAGGTGAAATATTTAAAAAAGGTACTTTACTGTTAACTATTGATGATAAAGATTATTTATTGCAATTAAAGCAGGCGCAAGCTGATTTATTAGTGAACCAAGCTAATCTGCAAGAAATGACTTTAACAATAGAGAACAACAAGCTTGAACTTGACTTGGCGTTTGAAAAACTGAGTGTGAGAGAAGCTGAATACGCTCGTATGCTTAAATTAAGCACAACTGGGGTCATATCAAAATCATCTTTAAATGGTGAAAAACAAAACTTATTACAACAAAAACAAGAAGTACAACAATTAGAAAATAAAGAAACCACTTTACCTTCAATGCTAGAAGTTATGAAAGCTCAGCTTGATATATCTAAAGCTAAATTAGAAAAAAGCCAGAGAGATATAGTTAGAACCAAAATAATCATGCCTTTTGATGGTCGAATAAGCGAAGTGTACACTGAATTAAATCAATATGTGACAGCAGGTGGGTTATCTTCTGCAGGCCAATTGTTTGATGCTTTTAGCTTGAATAAAGTTATTATCAATGCGCAATTTCCATTAGATCAGTTCCGTTTGTTTGCTCAAAATTTTAATTCACAGACTTTTGCAAATAATGAAAACTCTCCTAGTATGAAGAAAGTACTGCAATCTCTAGGTTTATCTGTACAAATTGAAGATCCTAGTGGCCACTTCAAGCCTTGGCCTGCCAATGTTGAGCGATTTAGTGACAATTTAGACGCAAAAAGCCGAACAGTTGGCATAATGGTAAGTGTTACCGATAGTTATAAAAATGTACTGCCTGGCACAAGACCTCCATTACTTGAAGGCATGTATATGAAAGTGGTGTTAGCATCTAAGCCTAAAGAAATGTTAATAATTCCTAGATTTACTTTACATAACAATGAAATCTTCATAATTAGTGAACAAAATAAATTAAATAGAATTAGTCTAAACAAACTTCAATATCATGGTGATTTGTTACTTATAGACCCAAAAACGTCAAGTACAATAAAATCACAGGATAAAGTGATTACTTCAGATGTGTTTCCTGCTGTAAATGGCATGCTAGTTAATCCTATACTTGATGAGAATGTTACCAAAAAAATAGCGTTATGGTTACAAAACAAACCAAAGTCAGATGTGAAGGCTGGAGCTAATTTATGATCCGTTTTTTCTCTGTTCACCCAACAGCCGCTAATTTATTAATGATGATTTTGCTCGCTATTGGTTTAATTACATTGCCTCAAATTAAACGTGAAACATTTCCAGAGGTTAAAGCCTACTCCCTACAAGTGCAGGTGCCATATCCTGGCGCAACCCCATTAGATGTAGAGCAAGGGATATGTTTAGCATTAGAAGATGCACTTGATGGTATTAGTTTTGTAGAAGAAAAAGTTTGTCAGGCTCGCCAAAATATCGGCATTATGACAGTGAAAATGTTTGAAAAAGGTGATTTTACTAAGTTCTTAGACGACGTGAATAGCGCAGTTGACGGAATTAGTGATTTTCCAAACGAAAGTGAGCCTGCAATTATCAGTGAAATAGGACGAGTACAAAGTGTTATTTCTATTGCTTTAACAGCCCAGTTACCACGGGCTGAGTTGAAAACCTTAGCCGAACAAATTAAACAGCGTTTATTGCGTCACGAAAATATTCCTTTAGTTGATATTCAAGGTTTCTCTGATCGTCAGCTTTTAGTAGCTGTACCTAGTTATAACATCAGACGTTATGGTCTTAGTTTGCAAGATATAGCCAGTATTATTAGTAAACAAGATGTAGATTTACCTGTAGGTACTGTTGAAACACACTTTCAAGAAACACAGTTACGTTTTTCAGATGAAAGAAGAAGTGTTTCAGAACTTGCTGATATTGTTGTTATGAGTGGGGATAATGGCAATGATGTTTTATTAGGAGATATTGCAAAAATTACTGATACCTTTGAGTTAGCTGAAGATAAGCTTAGCTTTAATGGTCAAAGTGCGGCTATTTTAGCGATCAGTAAAAATACTACCGACGACAGTTTACGCGTATTATCAGCTGTCGAAGAAATGTTAATTAAAGAACGCGCAAGGCTACCTGATGGTGTGACTTTGGCATTAACACAAGATGCTACTAGCATTGTTAGAGATAGAATTAACTTATTATCAACGAATGCTTGGCAAGGGCTTATTCTTGTTTTCGCGGTGATGTGGTTGTTTTTTACTTTTCGTTATGCTTTTTGGGTTGTTATGGGCTTACCTGTATCTTTTCTTGCGAGCATGTACTTTTTAAATATATTTGGCATCTCTATTAATATGTTCTCTATGGTAGCTTTATTGCTTTCATTAGGGATTTTAATGGATGACGCCATTGTTATTTCTGAATCTATTGGTAGTCAAATTAAAAAAGGTCTTTCTCCTGTAAATGCTTCTATTAAAGGCACAAAAATTGTTGCCCGAGGCGTTATTTCTTCATTTTTAACTACTGCGTGTATTTTTACTGGTTTAATTTTTATTGAAGGTGATTTAGGGCAAGTTTTAAAAGTTATTCCTATTGTTTTACTAATCGTTATCACCGTATCTCTTATTGAAGCATTTTTAATTTTGCCTCATCACTTAAACCATTCATTGTCTCATGTTAAGGATAAAACCGTATCAGCATTTCGGATTAAATTTGGAGAAAAATTTGAACTATTTAGAGATAAAGTCGCTGAGTTGGCAAAAACACTCATTCGCTTTCGTTACGCCTTTCTAGGCAGTGTTATCGCGTTATTTCTTTTTTCAATTAGCATGCTAGCATCTGGAGTTTTAAAGTTTTCAGCTTTTCCTAATATTGAAGGCGATATGGTGCAAGCGCGTATTTTAATGCCTTCAGGCACACCGTTAAAACAAACTGAAGCCGTAGTTAAACAATTACGGATAGCATTAGAAAAAACAGCCGAGCACTTTCAACAATTTGAGCAAGCTCCGCTGATAAAGGCTATTAGTGTCAGTTATAATGAAAATGAAGATGCCTATGAATTAGGTCCTCATTTAGCGACAATAAAAGTTGACTTACTTACTGCTGAATCACGGAAAACTAGCACTCAGCCGTTTATTAATTATTGGCGTGATACTGCTGGTATTATTGCTCAGGCACATGCAATATCATTTAAAGAACCTGTGATTGGGCCAAGTGGTAAAGCCATTGAAGTTCGCATAAAAGGAGATCGTTTTGAACAGCTATCCAAAGCATCACTTGAATTGCAACAATGGTTGGCGGGCTATGATGGTGTTGAAAATGTTTTTGATGATTTACGCCCTGGAAAACCTGAATTTTCTATTACCTTAAAAGAAGGGGCATTAAACTTAGGTATAGATGCACAAACTATTGCTAGCCAAATGCGTAGCGCTTTTCAAGGTGCTAAAGTATTGGAAACTAATGTTGGTTTAGATACTTTTGAAGTGACAGTAAAGCTTGATTCAGGCTCTAGAGATAAATATGTAGACTTTGATACATTTTCAATAATACATCCTAAAACGAAAGCTATTATTCCTCTATCTAGTGTTGCAAACATTGAACCTTCTAGAGGTTTTGCTCGTGTTAGCCGTGTTAATAACCAACGCACGATAACTGTATATGGTGATATTGATGTAGATAAGAATAATACCAAGCAAGTACTTGCTGATATTACTAACCGTTGGTTACCTCAATTTGAGCAAGATTATCCAGAATTATCCTTAAATTTTGAAGGTGAAATTAAAAATGCAGGGACGACACAGCTATCAATGGTTCGTGCTTTTGTTATCGGGCTATTCGGTGTGTTTGTTCTTTTGTCATTTCAATTTAAAAGTTACTTAGAGCCTTTTGTTGTTTTAGTTGCAATACCATTAGCTATGATTGGGGTTATTTGGGGGCACTTATTAATGGGCTTGCAATTTACTATGCCATCAATGATGGGCTTTATTTCACTAGCGGGTATTGTAGTAAATGATTCTATCTTGTTGGTAGAGTTTGTTAAAAAGCGAGTAAAAACAGGCTTGACTGTACATGAAGCGGCAGTAAAAGCCAGTCATGATCGTTTTAGAGCGGTATTGCTAACCTCTATTACAACCATTGCGGGTATGACGCCATTGTTGTTTGAAACCAGTACTCAAGCTCAAATTTTAATACCGTTGGCAACAAGTATAGTCTTTGGTATTGCCACATCTACTTTATTAGTGATTTTTGTTATTCCATGTCTTTACAGTGTATTAGAAGATTTTGGTGTAGCTAAGGCTAAAGAAGAAGATCCAACAGAAAATTCACCTTCAACTAATCTAATCTAATATTATAAGAAATAACAAACTGGAGAAATATGTTTACCTTTTTTAAAGTGACTTTTTAAGATGATTTGTTATGCCTTAAGCAAAGCTACTAGTAATTAAATAGTATTAATATTTCATTACTAGTATTAATCCACTGCTCAAAATTTTTTGTTGCCATGATATACTCAGGTTAACTCATTACTTTACAGAAAAATATTCATGTTACCCCGTATTGATCATCAAACTCATTTGCCCGCTATTTTTGAAAACTTTGTTACCGCTTTAAAGGCTAAAAATTTCACGGGTGATATCAGTGCTAAATATAGTGCTCGTCTTGCTGTGGCTACTGACAACAGTGTTTACCAGCAACTACCTCAGTTAGTGATTAACCCGCGTACTCAGCAAGATATTATTTTACTTGCTCAAACGGCGAGTGAAGAAAAATATGGTGAGATTAAATTTAGCGCTAGAGGCGGCGGCACAGGAACCAATGGTCAAAGTTTAACACCGGGCATCATTGTTGATTTGTCTAAGTACATGAACAAAGTTTTAGCCATTAATATTGAAGAAAAATGGGTTAAAGTTGAAGCCGGCGTGGTTAAAGATCAGCTTAATGATTTTTTACGTCCTCATGGTTTTTTCTTTGCACCTGATTTATCAACCTCTAATCGCGCTACTATTGGCGGTATGATTAATACCGATGCTTCAGGGCAGGGATCTTTAGTTTATGGTAAAACGTCAAACCATGTTTTAGCACTTGAGTCAGTATTAGCGAATGGCGATGTGTTAAATACTGAGCCGATGACTATTGCTCAGGCACAAAATTTAGCCACAAAAGATAGCAGTCACGGCCAAATTATTAAACAAGCCCTTGCTTCTTGTCTTGATAACCGTCAGCTTATTTTAGATAAGTTTCCACGACTTAATCGTTTCTTAACGGGCTATGATTTAGAAAATGTTTTGCAAGCCAAAGGTAATGATGAGCTTAACACCTTTGACTTAAGTCGCTTGATCACTGGCTCTGAAGGTTCGTTGGCTTTTGTTTGTCAGGCAAAACTTAATATTACTCCTATCAGCCCAGCTAAAACGTTAATCAATATAAAATATGATAGTTTTGATTCTGCATTGCGCCACTCGCCATTTTTAGTCAATGCAAAAGCAACGTCAGTTGAAACCATTGACAGCAAAGTATTAAATCTAGCCAAGCAAGATATTGTTTGGCATAGCGTCAGTGACTTAATTACTGATGTGCCTGACAAAGTAATGGATGGCATTAATATCGTCGAGTTTAATGGTACTAGTGTTGAAGCGTTAGCTGAGCAAGTAGCCATACTTACTGCAAGTTTAGATGACACTATCGCTAATGAACAAAGTGGCGATTCTACTGGTGTTATTGGTTATCAGGTTACCTCAGATTTAAGCAGCATTAATAAACTCTATGCAATGCGTAAAAAAGCGGTGGGATTATTGGGTAATACTGATGGTAGTCAGAAGCCACTGGCTTTTGCCGAAGATACTGCTGTACCACCAGAAAATTTAGCTGATTTTATTCATGAATTCAGGGCTTTACTTGACAGCTATAACTTGCATTATGGTATGTTTGGTCATGTAGATGCAGGTGTTTTACATGTTCGCCCAGCCCTTGATATGTGTGACCCTGAGCAGGAAATATTACTACGTACTTTATCTGATAAAGTAGTCAAACTTACGGCTAAATATGGCGGGTTAATGTGGGGTGAACATGGTAAAGGTTATCGCAGTGAGTACGGGCCTGAATTTTTTGGTGAAACGCTCTTTACTGAATTAAGAAAAATTAAAGCCGTGTTCGATCCGTTAAATAAAATGAATCCGGGGAAAATTTGTACTCCCATTGATTCAAGCGAAAAATTAGTCAGTGTTGACGATATTAAACGTGGTTACTTTGATCGACAAATTCCAGTAACAGTGAAAAATTCATTTAGCGCAGCGATAGACTGTAACGGTAACGGCTTATGTTTTAATTATGACGCTAACAGCCCAATGTGTCCGTCGAGCAAAGTGACTAAAGACCGACGTCACTCACCTAAAGGTCGTGCAGGGTTAATGCGCGAATGGTTACGATTATTAGAAAAGCAAGGTGTTGATGTTCTAGCATTAGAGCAAGACATCAATACTTGGAGTATCAAGAAATTACTTGATACGAGTATTGCGAAATTTAAATTGTCTTTCTTCAATAAAGACAAAAACAAAGATGACTTTTCACATGAAGTTATGGAGGCCATGCAAGGTTGTTTAGCTTGTAAAGCTTGTGCTAGCCAATGCCCTATTAAAGTGGATGTGCCAGACTTTAGAAGCCGCTTTATTAATTTGTACCACTCACGTTATCCTCGACCGTTAAAAGATCACTTAGTAGCTAATGTAGAAGTATTAGCACCATTAATGGCAAAAACGCCAAAACTGGTTAACAGCATTTTAAGTTTGAAAGCTTATGACAAGTTATCTGAAAGTACCATTGGCTACGTAAACACGCCATTACTCAGTGTGCCAACGTTAAAAAATAAAGTGAAAAAGGCAGGTTATTCAGGTTTTGATTTAGGTAAATTGCAAGGTTTAACAGAAACACAACGTAAAGGTTACGTGCTTATAGTGCAAGACCCATTTACTTCATTTTACGATGCCAACACGGTAGAGAGTATGATGGCGTTAATAAAAAAACTTGGTTTAGAGCCTATTTTATTACCTTTTAAGCCAAACGGTAAAGCGCAGCATGTTAAAGGCTTTTTAGCACGCTTTGCTAATACAGCAAAATCATCAAGTGAGTTTTTAAATCAGTTAGCAAAACTAAACATTCCAATGCTTGGCATGGATGCTTCAATGGTACTTTGTTATCGCGATGAGTACACGAAAACACTCGGTGATAAACGCGGTAGCTTTACTGTGCAATTAGCGCACGAATGGCTATTGTTATTTATCAAACAAGACAAGGTGTTTAAGTCTGACGCTAAAGATAATCAACAAGCGTTTAAGCTATTTTCCCATTGCACTGAAAAAACAGCCTTAGTTAATAGTGAAAATGAATGGTTAGATATATTTAATCATTTTGGCTTAACGTTAGACAAAGTGAGTGTTGGTTGTTGCGGCATGGCGGGGACTTATGGTCATGAAAAATCTAATTTAGAAAATTCAAAAGATCTATTTGAGTTAAGTTGGCAACCTAAAATAACTGAATTAGCACCAGATCAAATATTAGCAACCGGTTTTTCGTGTCGTTCGCAAGTTAAACGTTTAACAGAGCTTAAAGCTAGGCATCCAGTTGAAGCTTTAATTGCAGTTTTGAAATAATTAGATAGGTTAAGTAACAATCAACTTCATTAAGGATTTGTGATGAAAAAACAACTTGTTATGTTAAGTGTGTTATCTGCATTATGTATATTTATACCAGAAGCGAAGAGTATAGAAGTATTCAATAATGATAAAACTGCCTTTAATTTTAGTGGTGATTTGTCAGTTTATTATCTAAGAGGCAATGAACTTGATGAAGTTAATGATGGTTTTTCACGTTATATTTTTGATATATCCCATAATATTAAAGATGATTGGCAAGTTTTAGCCAAATTAGAGTGGGGTGTACAACTGTCAAATACGAATAACCAAATTGTTTTTAATAATAGTGGCTTAACAAGTACTGGCCCTACAGATGATGTTATTTGGCTACGCCAAGGTTATGTTGGTTTTGAACACCAAGATTATGGACGTTTTACTATGGGGAAACAATGGGGTGTTTCTTATGATGTAGGCGGCGTTACTGATTGGTTTGAAATCTTTGGCGGTGGTGCTCAAGGTACTTATAATTTTGGTACTGATGGTGGTTTTTCTGGCACAGGTCGCGCAGAACAAGCATTACAATATCGAATTAAATATAAAAGTTTTAGTTTTGCTACTCAGTATTTAGCCTCGAGTGAACAGTTAAATGTACATGGTGAAGATGGTAAGGACTTTGCTGCTGTTCTTAATTTTTCAGACTCTTATGGTATGTCTATTTTATACAAAGCACCATTAGATATTGGCCTAGGGGTGGCTTATAACAAGGCAAAGCTTAGTTTAGGTGCTAATGGTGAAAGCTCAATGAAAATTGACGATGAATTGGTTTCTGCTTATATCACTTATCGACAGTATAATAATATAGGTTTGCATGTTGCATTTGTTTATACGGATATGACTAATCATGATATGAATGATGTTGGTCAATTAATGAATAAAGCAAAAGGGTTAGAATTGTATTCAGAGTATCGCTTTGAAAATGATATCTCGTTGGTTGTTGGTTATATTTCATTACAAGATAAATCAAACACCTTCTTAGGCGCTGACGGAACGTACCATAAACAATATAGCATCTTAAGCGCAAAATATAATTGGGATGAAGATTTTTACTTTTTTATCGAAAGTAAATTTGATAATTCAAAACTGTCAAATGAAAGTAGTGATCTAGCTGAAAATGCAACGGGCATTGGTATGAGATTTATTTTTTAATTTGGAGAACGTTATGTCTGAACAAAAATTAATAAAGTTATTGAAAATATGTGTTGGCATTGGTTTGAGTTTGTTAATACTTGGTATTTATTTACATAATTTTAGTGAATATATGGAGTCTTTAGGCGTTACAGGTATTATTATTAGTGCTGTTTGCATCGCTTTTGGTTTGATATTCTCTTTGCCAACTAAAATGTATTTAACCTTTCTTCTCGTTAAGCGAGAAACGGAACAGCGGAATGCTTCTCGTACAACAACGGATAGTAGTGATAAAGTTAAAAAAACGCCTTAAAAGCACTATTAACGCTACATAAATCTTATTTTTCATGTAAAATCATTTCCATTTTTTAAGTCTATTTATTGAACGGCAATTTTGCCTTTTCACAAAGGCTGTTTTTAGTCCCGTTTTAGAGGAAATCATGAGTTTAGACACAACCACCATAAATGACATTGTCGTTCAGGCCGAAAGTGCTATTAGTGAAGCAACCGATCCTAATGCATTAGATCAAGTGCGCGTTAACTTTTTAGGTAAAAAAGGGTTATTTACAGAGCAAATGAAAGGCTTGGGTAAATTGCCTAAAGAAGAAAAACCTAAAATGGGTCAAATAATAAATATTGCTAAACAAAAAGTGCAAAAATTATTAACTGAACGTGGTGAATTATTACGCGCGATAGAAATTTCACAGAAACTTAGCGCAGAGTCTATTGATGTTACGTTACCTGGGCGCGGTACAAAACTTGGTGGTTTACACCCGGTATCTCGTACTATTGAACGTATTGAAGATTTTTTTGGTGATTTAGGTTTTGAAGTTAAGGCAGGCCCTGAAGTTGAAGATGATTATCATAATTTTGATGCCTTAAATATTCCAGAGCATCATCCTGCGCGTGAAGATCATGATACCTTTTACTTTAACCCTAAATTAGTATTACGTACGCAAACATCTTGTGTGCAAATACGAACGATGGAAAAGGAAGAGCCACCGTTAAGAATTATTTCTCCAGGTAAAGTTTATCGTAACGATTATGATCAAACTCATACGCCAATGTTTCATCAGGTAGAAGGTCTAATGGTTGACAAAGGTGTTAGCTTTACTCACTTAAAAGGTGTATTACATGACTTTTTGCATCACTTTTTTGAAGAAGAAGTAGAAATTCGTTTCCGTCCTTCTTATTTCCCATTTACTGAGCCTTCGGCTGAAGTAGATATTATGGGTAAAAATGGTAAATGGTTAGAAGTATTAGGCTGCGGTATGGTGCATCCTAATGTGCTTAAGAGTGTTGGTATAGATCCAGAAATATATACAGGCTTTGCTTTTGGCATGGGCGTTGAACGCTTAACGATGCTTCGCTATGGCGTAAATGATTTACGTTCATTCTTTGAAAACGATCTTCGCTTCTTAAAACAGTTCAAGTAGGAAACCACAAATGAAATTTAGTGAATCTTGGTTACGTGAGTGGGTAAATCCTGCACTTTCATCTGATGAATTAGCTCATCAAATTACTATGGCTGGTTTAGAAGTAGACGGAGTTGATCCTGTTGCTGGTGAGTTCAGTAGCGTTATTATTGGTGAGGTCGTTGAATGTGGACCACACCCTGATGCAGACAAATTACAAATCACTAAAGTTAGCCTTGGTGATTTTTCCTCAGATAATGTAGAAAAGGGCGAATTAGTCGATATTGTTTGTGGTGCAAAAAATTGTCGTAAAGGGTTAAAAGTTGCTGTTGCAACTGTTGGCGCAGTTTTACCTGGCGACTTTAAAATTAAAAAAGCAAAATTACGTGGCATACTTTCTTTTGGTATGTTGTGTAGTGAGTCTGAAATTGGTTTAGCAGAAGACTCTGACGGTATTATGGAATTAGCACTTGATGCTCCTGTTGGTATGTGTGTTCGTGAATATTTAGACTTAAACGATGTGACCATAGATGTTGATTTAACGGCTAACCGTGGTGACTGTTTAGGTATTAAGGGTTTAGCACGCGAAGTTGGTGTGCTTAATTCACAATCGGTAACTGAAATAGAGATAAAAGCCGTAGTACCAACTATTGATGACGTTCGTGAAATTACAATCGAAGCAGGCGAAGCGTGTCCTCGTTATTTAGGTCGTGTTATTAAAAACATTAACCCAAATGCTCAAACACCGTTGTGGATGGTAGAAAAACTACGCCGCTGCGGAACACGTTCAATTGATCCTGTTGTTGATGTGACTAACTATGTTTTGTTAGAGCTTGGTCATCCAATGCATGCTTTTGATTTAGCTAAAATTGACGGTGGTATTAAGGTACGTTTTGCTAAGAAAGATGAAAAATTAACCTTATTAGATACCAACGAAGTTACCTTAAAAGATAAAACACTAGTGATTGCCGATTCCCCTGAACACGGTAACGATAAAGCATTAGCTATTGCAGGTATTTTCGGTGGTCTTGATTCAGGTGTAACCAGTGAATCAACAGATATCTTCTTAGAAAGTGCTTTCTTCGCGCCACTAGCTATTTTAGGGAAAGCGCGTCAATACGGCTTACATACAGATGCATCACATCGTTATGAGCGTGGTATCGATCCAACATTACAGCATGACGCTATTGAGCGTGCTACGCAATTGTTATTAGACATTGTTGGCGGTCAAGCAGGTCCAATTGTTGAAGCTAAATCAAGTGAAAATATTCCGCAAACTAAAGATGTTAGTTTACGCCGTGAAAAATTAGACAGTCGCATTGGTCATCATGTTAAAGATGCGCAAGTTTCTGAAATTTTAACCCGTTTTGGTTTTGATGTAAGTGAAAAGGGAGAAAGAGGCGCTAAAGTTTGGCATGTTGTAGTTCCTGCTTATCGTTTTGATATTAAATTTGAAGTTGACTTAATTGAAGAAGTGGCTCGTATTTATGGTTATAACAATATTCCAAATATTGCGCCAAAAGCCACATTGAAAATGGTGGCACAAAAAGAAGCGAGTATTTCATTAGCTAAATTAAAGCAAACATTGGTTAACCGTGAATATCAAGAAGCCATCACTTACAGTTTTGTTGATCCAAAAATACAATCGCTAATTCACCCTGAGCAAAAAGTGATGACATTACCACACCCTATTTCTTCAGAAATGTCAGAAATGCGCTTAAGTTTGTGGACAGGTTTGTTGCAATCAGTTGTTTACAATCAAAACCGTCAGCAAGGTCGAGTACGCTTATTTGAAACAGGCTTACGTTTTGTACCTGATGAAAGTGCTGAAAATGGTGTTCGTCAACAAAATATGATTGCAGGGGTGATCAGTGGTAACCGAGTAGACGAGCATTGGGATATAGAAAAAGCGGCAACAGATTTTTATGATATTAAAGGTGATGTTGAAGCGCTTTTGTCATTGACGTGTAATGTAGATACTTATGAGTTTTCAAAGGCTGAAGTTGATGCTTTACACCCAGGACAAACAGCTAAAATCACCAAAAATGGTCATTTAGTGGGCTATGTTGGAGCCTTACACCCTGAATTAGAAAGAAAATTAGGATTAAATGGTCGAACTTTAATTTTTGAGCTGTTATTGGCCGAAATATTAGAACAAAAAATCCCCGAAGCCTGCGACATATCTCGCTTTCCTGCAAATAGAAGAGATCTTGCAGTAGTAGTAAAAGAAGATGTTGATGCAAAAAATGTGTTACAACTTATTGAAAAGGTTGGCGGAAATCATTTAATTGATCTAAACTTGTTTGATGTATACCAAGGTGAAGGTATTGAAGAAGGCTTTAAGAGCCTTGCCATCGCCTTAGTATTACAGGATACGAACAAAACGCTTGAAGAAAAAGACATCACAGATGTTATTGATCGAGTCGTTGATTCCTTAAAAACAGAATTGAACGCATCACTGAGGGACTAAGCAATGGCGCTTACCAAAGCAGAAGTAGCAGAACATTTATTTGAAAAAGTTGGGCTTAGCAAGCGCGACGCAAAAGAAATGGTTGAAATATTTTTTGAAGAGATTCGTGAAACCTTAGAAAGTGGTGAACAAGTAAAGCTTTCTGGTTTTGGTAATTTCGATTTGCGTCAGAAAAGCGAACGTCCAGGTCGTAATCCTAAAACAGGCGAAGATATTCCAATTTCTGCCCGTAAAGTTGTTACTTTTAGACCGGGTCAAAAATTAAAGAGCCGTGTTGAAGAGGGTAATAGCGATTAATATTTTTTAGTTGTTATCATTTTAATTTCTTCATTAGAATAATAAAAACCACATTGGCTTATCGTTAATGTGGACTTTTGTTTTTCTTTTTTTATGAGCTTTGCTTGTATGTAGTGAGCTAGCTTTGATTATTCAGTTTTATTGTTTTAGTCATATCAAGTTGATTCTTGATTGTTCTTTTATTAATAACTAATGATTTTAATAAGCTTTTAGCATCTTGCACAGTAAATGATTCAGTTTGGTTATTATTGTCAAAAGCGAGTTTATTTAAAGATGAAATTTGTGTAGATTTTAAGTGCTCAAGATTAACGTTAATTAATAACGAATATTTATACAAACAATCAATGGCACCAATATACTGATGGTTTGAAACAGCTTGCAGGAAAGCCTTTTTAGCACTTCGTTGCTCTAAATGGGTAATGTTAGCATACAGTTTTGTTAAGTTACTTTTAAAGCGAAACAGGACGAAAGCAATGCTAATTATTATAGCAACTATTATTAACCACAGGCTAAACTTAATATTAATGTGAAAAGCATTAGTTTCAATCTTATCGGTAATTTTGCCTTTGCCCACATTAAACAATAAGCTAGGTATTATTATTTCTTGTAATTCATTGCTGCTAGTGTCCCACCAAAATATAATTTGTTCAGGTATTTCGTACTTGCCAGATTTTTCAAAAATATAAGTAAATTTTTCTATTCGTGTTCCTATTAACTCTCCACGATTTGTTTCATCAAACACTTGAGGTGTTTTTTGGTAAATACTTAAACCAGTCAGTTCAGTTCTTTTAATTGGTGGAATCATCATTGCAGGCGCGTTTTGTGCTATTACGGTAACCGTTTGTGAGATGGCACTGCCAATTAAATAATTGCTTTCGTCACTGTTTATATTATGATTTTGATCATCTGTTGCTATTTCAATACTGACCTGCGGAGATACGATAAAACTTTCTATCTTAGAGAGCTCTTCAGGTAATGAAATCGTAAAGCGTTGTGGTACGGTTTTAATAGTGCCTTCAACAATGCCATCATTCTCGGTATTAACTGAAATCTGTATTTCAATGGAAGGTAAATTGTAATTACCCTCTCGTCTTGGGTAGAGCGTTATTTCTCTAGTTTGGGTCGACCAAGTTTGACCATTAACTCTTTTTGAGCCATTGATGCTTACGTCACTATTCGCTAATATAATTGTATCGGCAAGTTCAAAGCTTTTCACTTCTGTGCCTTTTGCGAACCATCGCTCAGTGGCTATCTCTATTGTAATAACTATCGGCTGACCAACAATTTGTTGCTTACCTTGCTCAACCTTTGTGTCAATGGTGAGTTTATTTTCGGCTATTAATTGATCTAAGCTAATAGCATGGCTGCTTAGGCTTATAATAAAGGCTATTAATACCATAACAAAAACCAAAAACTGCGTAGCTTGTTGGAGCATAATTTTAGATAGTGACATTATTGAATTACTCATTTTTTTTCGTTATTACTTGTTTTTTTGTTGAAAATAAAATTTTTGTGATAAAAAGCGAGCGGGATCTTTTTGTACTTGTCGTAACCACATCTCATTAAGACTTGGATCCAGTAGTAATTGCTCAGAGTTCAATTGCTCAACCTTTTGTGGACGACCTTCTTTTTTTTCTGCTCCATCTCCTGTTTGTGGTTCGTCTCCTAATTCTTTAATTGACTCGCCCTCTTCAGGTGCTTGTGATTCTGACATTCTATTTACTTTATCAATAATAACTTGAACAATGTCACGGTTATTTTCAGCTGCGATATAGTTAGGATATTTAGTTAAAGTATCTTGGTATAAATCACGAGCTTTAATATATTCTCTGCTATGAGCTAACGCATTAGCTTGCGCTAATAAATTCTCTTTTGTATTTAATTGGCTATAAAGTGTTGCGGCAGTTTTATAATCTTCACTACCATAAGCGCTAAATGCTTGCCAATGAATATTAGTAAACGTTTTGCTTGCTTGCTTGTAGCGTTCAGCATTAAACAATAACTGACCTTGTTGATCTTTGGTTAGCCATAAATCAATAAAATTACTAGGTTTTAACATAATATAAGCGATTAGCGCACTTAATAATGATAACCAGAGTGTTTTTTTATATTTTGTTATTAAGGAACTTACCATTGTAATGTCCAACCTTTTCTGAACCAAAATAAAAATAGAAATGCGATAGCAAAGGTTAATGGATACCCTGAATCAAGCCATGGTCGGCTTTTATCATCTACGATAACTAAGTTGTGCTCAATATAACGATTAACTTGTTCAATATCCGCTTCATCTACTGTCATAGTGACTAACCGGCCATTACTTTGATTAACAACAGCGCTGAGCTGTTCGTATTGCATAGGAATGATATTAGTATCAGTTTCTAGCTGATTAGCTTTTTTTCCTATCGCCCAAACAATTAATTGGTGATGAGATAACGCGCCACCTGTTTGAAAATATTTACCGAATTGCTTACTCGTTTCCATGCTAGCGCCATCACCAATAATTAATAAGGTTCCAGGTACATTCGTGGTAGATAATAATTGCTCAGCAATAGGCAAAACGCTTTGAGGCCGCTTACCTTTCACAGGCATTAATTTTTGTGACAAACTATCAAGAAATTGTTGAATCATTTGTTGATCGTTTGTGATTGGCATCACTACATGAGCACTACCTGCAAAAGCAACTAAAGCAGTTTTTGTATCGCCTCGCATTTTTAAAAGTTGTAGAATCTTTTGTTTCGCTCTTAATAATCGGCTTGGTTGAATATCACTTTGCTCCATTGTTTCAGACACATCTAGGGCAATAATTAAAGCTGAATTATTTTCGCTAAAAGGTGAAGGCTGTTGTTGCCAAGTTGGCCCCATCAATACTAAACAAAGCGGTAGAGCTATAATAAGGGATAGCTTTTGTGGTGATAGCCAATGGCTAGTATTTCCTTGAACGGTTAGCGTATTGAGCATTTTCACCGACATCACTTTACGCCATAGTGCTAGCGTATCATCACGTTGGCCGAAAAAGCGTAAAATAAAAAAAAGTGCTACAAATGCAATAAACCAATAAGGACGTAAAAAGTGAAAGTGTTGTAGTTGTGTAAGGTTAAAAAAATCAGCTAGCTCATTCATGTTCAACCTCATTTATTCTTGTTTTATCAGTAAAGTTATTTATTTGCTTTTCATTGGTATCCTGCCCATTGAAATGTTTCCTATTGAAATAAAAGTATAAATTAACCAATGACAAAGAAATTATATAAATAATAACTACTAGAATAAGAGGGTAATGATGAATGCTTGTTCTTGGTCTAAACGATACCGAATCAAACAATTCAGGCTCTAGTGCATTTATCTCACGATAAACTTGCTGTAGTTCTTCCCTATCGAGTGCTTGAAAACTTGCGCCCTTAGTTAGTATAGCCATTTTTTCTAGCACGGCTAAATCAACTTTATCCTCGCCAACAGTGGTAGGGTCACCAATAGCAATAGCGTAAATTTTGATGTCATAGGCAGCAGCAACTTTGGCTGCTTCTATTGGTGGCACTTTCGATGCATTATCGTTTCCATCGGTTAATACAATTAAAACGCGGTTTTTGGTTTGTGATTGTTCAAAAACACTGATAGCAAGACCAATAGCATCACCAAAAGCAGTGCTTGGGCCAGCCATACCTATTTCACTGTCATCAAGTAGCGTTAGCCAAGTACCAATATCACTGGTAAATGGTGCTTGTAAATAAGGGGCGTCGCCAAATAAAATCAAGCCTAAACGGTCATGCTCACGGGTTTTGGCAAAATTGCCTAATACTTGTTTTACTGCGCTTAATCTATCAACAGTGGTGCCATCATTGAGTGTGAAATCCTCAACTGACATTGAGCCAGATAAATCAACAGCAATCATTAAGTCACGGGCTGTTTTAGATTGAGTGATAGGGGGGCCGATATGCTCAGGCTTAGCCATTGCTATCACAATACAAACCCAAGCAATTAGGGTGAATAATCGTTGTAAGTTATTTCTATTAAGTAATACGGCGCCACTTTGCGGCTTTTCTCCTGTAACATCAACAAGTCGAGCAAAGTAGGGGACTTTCACTGAAGCTTTTTTTTGTTTGTAGACTGGAATGAACCAAACAATCAATAGTGGCAATGGCAGCAGAAAAAACAATTTAGGGTGAACAAATTCTATATTGGTTAAATTAAGATCAAAAATATTAATGTTAGTAAGGAAAAGGGCTATATTATCAAGCATTTGACCCCCTATGATGTTTTATCCAGAGTGTTATTTGTGCGAGTAAAGCTTGGTATTGCTCAGTGTTGAATGAATCTGGATTATTTGGCATATAAGCAAGTTGATGCAAAATATTGGGACAGATAGTAGCAAAATTTGTTTGTTGGCATTGTTGATCAAGCCAATACTCCCATTGTGTACCCGTAAGGTGACTTATTTCAGTACGTTTATAAGCGCTTAGCGCTGTTTTTTTTAATAGCGAGGGCAGTTGTTTATAAAAGGTAAAGTCATTTGATTTTTGACATTCTTTTAACCAAGCTAGCGCATATCGTCGGTAAGCATTCTGTTGATAATTTTTGTAGGCATGGTAAATCTTTCGAATAAGTACGAATAACATTGCAATAACTAAAAGTTTCCAGCCAAGTGTTTGTGGTAGCCAACTAATGCTTTCGGGTGCTTGAGTTTCAACTATCTTCTCTAATAAGTAGTTTCCCCAAGGTTTATCAAAAGGAGGTTGTGTTGTTACTATTTCAATCATTATGCTAATTACCACCGAAAGCTTTACGCACTTGGCTATCAATTGGTGTTAACGTATCAATTGATAATAAAGGAATACGATATTTTTTTGTTGTATCGTCATAAGTTTTTAACTGGCGAGCTATTTCAGCTTGGTATTTATGCTGCATTGCTTTATCTTGCGATGAAAACTGAATTTGTTTTTTTCCATCACTTACCACCATTTGTGTCATTTTGGGTAAGTCTAACTCAAGTGGATCAAAGACGTGACAAGCAATGACTTCACTGTGTTGGCGTATTTTTTTGATATGATCCGTGCTTTGCTGATTCCAACCGTGACCATCACCTATTAATATAACTAATGCATTGTGGCCACTAATCATATGAAGTTTATTAAGCATTTTATTAAATGCTTTACTCTCATCATTTATTTGGGGTATAGATAAATTTAACTGGTGATTTTTTTTAATAATCTCAGCTAAAACATTAACCACATGATTACGACCACGTTTAGCAGGAACAACTTTAATTTCATCATCATTGTAGATTACAGCGCCAATTCTATCACCTGTTTCTACCACTCTCCAAGCCATAAGTGCAGCGAGTTCGGCAGCAATAACAGATTTCATTTTATTGCTGCTACCAAAAAACATTGTCATTCGTTGATCAATAGCAAGGTAGACATTACGCTCTTTTTCTTCGGTGTATACTTTTACGTGAGGTTTTCCTGTACGTTGAGTTACTTTCCAATCCATAGAGCGAATATCATCACCAGCTCGGTAATGGCGAAGCTCTTCAAAGTTTAATCCTCGACCGCGCAATTTTGAAATATGTTTGCCTGATAGTAAACTATTGGCTGGTTGCTTAGGCATAAAAGAAAAACCGCGAGTTTTGAATTGCAAACGCCTTAGTTCATTAAGATTTGCATAAACCAAGCCGTCAGCTTCTGCTTTTTCTTTATTTATCATTATGTTATTTTGCATTGTTTGTCCCTAAATGCTTAAAGCTAAAACTTAGGCAACAGCTACTTGACGTAATATTTCATCAATGACTTGATCTGCTGTTATACCATCAGCCATGGCATCGTAGCTCAATACTAAACGATGACGTAGAACACTATGAACAATAGCCCGTACATCATCAGGGTCGCAAAAGTCTTTACCGTTTAACCAAGCTTGTGCTCTGGCACATTTATCTAACGAAATACTAGCACGAGGGCTTGAACCAACATTAAGCCACTGCTGCAATGGTGAATCAGGATAACGTTCTGGTTTTCGCGTTGCCATCACAATAGCAACAATATAGTCGACCATAGCATCACTCATATGAACATGATGAATTTCGTCACGCGCTGTAAATATATGTTCGGCATCTATTTTCTCTACGCTTTGCTGAGATTTTTCTTCACCACGAACTAATTTAATTATTTGTGCCTCTGCATCATCTTCAGGATAATCAACAGTAACCTTCATGATAAACCTGTCCATTTGGGCTTCAGGTAAGGGATAAGTTCCTTCTTGTTCAATTGGATTTTGGGTGGCCAACACCATAAATAATTTTGGTAATGCGTACGTTTTACCTGCGACGGTAATTTGCCTTTCTTCCATCGCTTCTAATAATGCAGCTTGTACTTTTGCAGGAGAGCGGTTTATTTCATCAGCTAATAAAATATTATTAAAAATAGGGCCTTGTTGAAAAGTTAACGTAGGTTTGCCATTAACTTCTTGGTAAACCTCAGTGCCAGTAACATCTGAAGGTAATAAATCAGGAGTAAATTGAACACGACCCAGATCAATATTTAAAGAAGTAGCTAAACTTTTTACTGAGCGTGTTTTAGCTGTGCCAGGAAGCCCCTCAAGTAAAACGTTGCCATTGGTAAGTAGTGCAACGAGTAAAGCATCTACCACATGTTCTTGACCGATAACCGATTGCTGAATTTGTTGCTTTAATTGTTGTAAAGCTTGTAAACTTTCACTCATGTTATTTTCCTTTAACTTATCTTTAAATTATCTTTAACCAGATTAAAATTAGTTTTTAAGCTGTGCTCTTAATTGTTCTATTACATTTTTTGGTGCTACTGCTGTTAATTTTGTTAAACACTGTTTGGCTTGAAAGGCTTGATGACGCACTTGCATTTCACACAACGCATATAAATGTTGTGGGTTTTGACTAAGATTATAAGCTTGAGTAATCGCTTTGTATGCTTGTGTTTTATTTTGTTCTTCTAAGCTTAAACCTAATACATAAAAATAATGGCTGTTTTGTGGGGCTATTATTGTTGCTTGCGTTAAATATTTAGTCGCAGTAATTTTATCTTTTGTTCTAATATAGGCCATAGCAAGTTCAAAAGGTAACTGTGCATCGTCTGGATTAGCTTGAATACCTTGTTGTAGTGTTTTCATTGCAAGCTGATTTTTACCTAACTGGCGGTATACTTGACTTAAATTAATATAAGTTCTAGCAAAATTAGCTTCAATGCTTATACCTTGTTTAAATGAATTTATTGCTTTTTCAATTTTACCTTGATAGTTAAAAACTATGCCTTTATTGGAATAAGAGAAACTACGGTCATTATTAAAATCTTGACTAGCTAGATAGTCATTTAATGCCGGCGCTAAGAATTGTTGTTGCTGTGTATTTAACTGTTGCCATAAGCTGGCTAAAGTAAATGCTGCTGAGGTGCGAACGGCTAATACATCATCGGTTAACAGTGGAAATAACAGTCGCCATTTCTCTGCTTGCATTGTTTCTGCTCCACGGCCTTGTAAAGCAAGTATTGCACCGAGGCGAATATACTCATTGTCATTTTTCAATGCTCTAGCAATAGCTATAACAGTATTGGTATTCGATGTGTCAGCCATTTTTGTTAAGGCAGATGCACGTATAATCGGTGCATAAGCGGGGGTTTGTGCAATACGTGACAATTCAGAACCAACAGATTGCCATTGTTGATTTGATAGTGGTAATGTCGTAGCAGAAAATACCGTAGCAAAGTCTTTTTCTTGTTTTTGAGTTTTTCGGTGTTTAGTATTTGGAAACCAAGTGTTAAGTGTTGATAATGACCAGTCACTATTTTTATTTTTATGGCAACTCAAGCAAGTATCAGGTGTACCTAACTGTAAAGCTAAATCAGGACGTGGAATATGAAAACTATGATCTCGCCTTGCATCAATTTCCATGTAGGTGGTTTCAGGCATATGACAATTCACACATTGTGCGCCTGTAGAGCCGTCATTGTGTTGGTGGTGCGATTTTTTCGCATAGCTATCGGCTTGGTGACATTGCAAACATAATGTTTCTGTTGGAAGTTTTAGCTTTGCTGTATGAGGATCATGACAGTTACTACAGACAACGCCTTTTTGATACATTTTGGATTGTAAAAATGAGCCATACACAAAGTTCTCATTATACACTTGACCGTCGGAGTGATAGTTTTCGCTAGAAATTAAATCGAGCAAATAACGTTCGCCAAATGCATTGCTTGCTACATGGTTGTTATTGCTGATTTGTGTGCGGCGACTATGACATTGAGCGCAAGTTAATACTTGTTGGCTATGTTCTATTTTTTGTGGTGTTAAGGTTTTACTATGATTCTCAGTATCACTTTCAGCTTGCCACTTTTTTACTGATTTTGATAAATCGCGGTCAAAACCAAAATTGGCTATTTTTTTATTTTTTACCCATTCAAGATGTTTACTTGCTGCACCATGGCAACTTTCACAAGCGACATTAATTTCACTAAAGGTGGTGTTGTAGGTGTTTTTATCAACATTGAAATTTTTATCTACATTGGTTGAATGACAATCTGCACACATGTAGTTCCAATTCTGTCCTGTATTAGTCCAGAAAAATTCTTGATGCTTTTCGGTTCTGTCAGGGTAGAGATTAAACCAGCGTTGTCCGCCTTGCTCTTTTGCACGTGAATCCCAAGCAAATGGTATCAGTTGAACTCGACCATCATCAAATTCGACCATGTATTGTTGTAGTGGTGTATAACCAAAAGTGTATTTTATTTGATAATCGTGAAATTTACCGTCTTCACCTTGAATATTGACCCAAAATTGCAGCCCTTTTTTAAAGAAGGTATTTGGCTTTGTGGTGCTTTTATCTTTAAAAACTAATGTTGCGTTGTTAAAGTTACCTAAAACACTCATATCATCAGCATGTTTCATTGACATGTCATGGTGTGAGCCTTGCCAGTCTTGGTAGGCTTTTTCATGGCAAGCAACACACGCTTTAGAGCCAAAAAAATCAGCAGATTCACTGCTAAAAGAAAGTACTAATAAGCTAAAAATAAAAAGTAGAGTTTTAATGTTTTTTACCTAAATTAAATTGTTTTGTTAAAAAATGAAGTTAACTCTTACGAATAATATCGATAAAAAAGCCCGTAAAACGACCGGGCTTTATGCCCGTTACCAGTCAATATGCATATTTCATAGTGAACTTTGAATGGTAACGGGTATACATTCATTAACGTTTTAAATGTAAGTTACTTGCCTTCAGATTTTTTCAAAAAAGCATCATATACCGCTTCAACTGACCAAGAACCAGTAGGTTGACTAGGTGGATAGTCTTTAAAGGTTGATAAAAACTTAGCTGTTTCTGATAAACCTAAATAAACATATGGCGCTTTATCGATCATCCAATCGTAATAAGAATTAGAGTTTTCTTCAGCTTTACTCCATGGGTCACGACGTAAATTTAGAATTTTAGGCATTCTTAACATAGTGAAAGGTTCAGTCCAAAGTGCCAAGGTTTTACCGCGGTTTTCAGCATAAACCATTTTCCAATCACCAACACGAATGGCAACAGGGAAACCTTCATCATTTAAATAATGATAAATATTGCGTGGGCTTTTTTCTGTTTTACCCGTAAGGTGAGGCAACATATTATAGCCATCAAGATGGATTTTTGATTGCTTATTACCAAAACGACGTTTGCCTTTAAGCATGTCTTCTTTGAGCTTAGTATCGCCTGCAACGGCAGCTAAAGTTGGCATCCAATCTAAATGAGCCATCATTTCGTTTGAGGTTTCACCTGCTTTAATTTTACCAGGCCAGCGCACCATCATAGGAACACGATAAGCACCTTCTTTTTCGCTATTTTTTTCACCATCGAACGGGGTAATACCCGCATCAGGCCAAGTATTGTAATGTACGCCATTATCGGTAGAGTACATTACAATGGTTTTGTCAGTGATCTTCAACTTATCCAGTTGATCTAACATCATGCCAACATGGTTATCGTGAGCGACCATCACATCGTTATAGAACCCTTGACCTGAAAGACCCACATGTTTCGGGTTGATATGTGTTCTAAAGTGCATACCGGCAGTATTTACCCAAACAAAGAAAGGTTTTTTAGCTTTTACTGCTTTATCAACGAATTTCATGGCTGCAGCGACAAATTCATCATCAGCTGTTTCCATGCGCTTTTTAGTCAAAGGGCCGGTATCTTCAATTTTACCATCAGCATAAGAGTGAATAACGCCGCGAGGTCCAAATTTTTTCTTAAAAGCAGGATCTTTAGGGTAATCTGGATCTTCGGGCTCCTCCTCTGCGTTTAAGTGATAAAGGTTGCCAAAAAACTCATCAAAACCATGGTTAGAGGGTAAATGCTCATCTTTATCACCTAAATGATTTTTACCAAATTGACCTGTGGTATAACCTTTAGCTTTAAGCATCTCGGCGATGGTGATATCTCTATCTTGAATACCTTCTTTAGCGCCAGGTAAACCAACTTTTGTCATGCCGGTACGTAAACCTGATTGTCCAGTGATAAATGTTGAGCGACCTGCAGTACAGCTTTGATCAGCATAATAATCAGTGAACATCATACCTTCTTTAGCTATGCGATCGATATTAGGGGTTTTAAAGCCCATGATACCGTGGCTGTAAGCACTGATATTCGTACGCCCTATATCATCGCCCCAGAAAAATAAAATATTGGGTTTTTCGGCTGCTGTTGCCGATGCAGTAGCTATTAAGCTTGCACCCATCACCAACATTTTCAATTTGTTTGTAATCATCATGATCTTCCTTGTTGTAAATTAAATAGAATCAAATTTAATTTAATATGACATGACCTCAGTGATAAAGCCATTAGTAATTAACGCTTTGTTTGGAATATAAATTTTTATCTTTATAACTTTTTTTGCTATTTAATTAAATTATCAGCGTAATGATATATATATAAAAAACCCCAACAATTGTTAGGGCTTTTGCACTTATTCACAAAGTATTAGGTAAACAATAATTAGCGGTTAGGACTTATTTGTTGTATTTTCTTCAGTGCAGCTTGCGTTCTAATGCTTTTGTAACCAATACTACTAGCACTTAAGCTACTGCCTTCTTGGAAAGGGAACTTGTCAATGGTTGCCATAAACTCTGCAACTTGCTGTTGAGCAGGTACAAATAACCACATGTTATCGGCATACCAACGTAAGTACATCCCAGATTCTTGTGCAGCCGTTTCAAAAGGGTCAGCATGTAAGTTAGTAATGGTTGGCCATGCAGGAACTTTACGATATGCAGTGCTAATACCACCTTCCTCTTCTGCAAAGGCAATTTTCCATTCATTCCAACGTACAGCATTTAAATCACCTGCTGCGTTAAAATATAATTTACTTGTGCGTGGAGAAGCTTTTTCTTGACCCTTAAAGAAAGGTAAGAAGTTATGGCCATCAGCATGAATTTTCCATGTTGTACCGTTAGCTTTATAACCTTTTTTCAACTTGTTAACTAGCTTTGGCTCACCAGCAGCGGCTAATAATGTTGGCATCCAATCTTCATGAGACATCAAGTTATTGAATCGACTACCTGCTTTGATAGTACCAGGCCATCGAACAAGTTGAGGTACACGCATGCCGCCTTCAGTTGTTGTTCCTTTTTCGCCTCTAAAAGGTGAAGTACCACCATCAGGCCAAGTGAATTTTTCTGCACCGTTATCAGTTGAATAGATAACAATTGTATTATCAGCAATTTTTAATTCGTCTAATTTATCTAATAAAACACCGACTTGATCATCATGCTCTAACATACCATCGGCAGTTAAGCCAACGCCTGATTTTCCGCGATATTTTTCTTGTAGTCGAGTCCATACATGCATACGGGTTGCACTGTGCCAAATAAAGAAAGGTTTTTTGGTTTTGTGTGCTTTATCAATAAATTTTAATGTACTTGCTATAAATTCTTCATCCGCTGTTTCCATGCGTTTACGCGTTAAAGAACCTGTATTTTCAATTTTACCATCAGCAAATGAATGAATAACACCACGAGGGCCATACTTTTTATGAAACTCTTTATCTTTAGGGTAGTAATAAGTCTCAGGCTCTTCTTCTGCATTTAAATGGTATAAATTGCCGAAAAATTCATCAAAGCCATGATTAGTTGGTAAATGTTTGTCTTGATCGCCTAAATGGTTTTTACCAAACTGAGCGGTCATATAGCCTTTTTCTTTTAATAAATCAGCTATAGTTGGTGTCCAATCAGGTATACCATGCGTTGAACCAGGCATGCCTATAGTCAATAATCCTGTTCTAAAAGGTTCTTGCCCAAGAATAAATGAAGCACGACCAGCAGTACAACTTTGTTGAGCATAATGGTGTGTAAATAAAGCACCTTCATCAGCGATACGGTCAATATTTGGGGTTTCATATCCCATCATTCCTTGATTGTAAGCACTGATATTATAATAACCTATATCGTCTCCCCAAATAGCGAGTACATTAGGTCTTGACTTGTCTGTTGTAGCAATAGCACCACTTGCAACGGCCATTAAACCTAAGCCTAAGACTAGTTTTTTAGTTGAAAAGTTCAGTTTCATATTTTTCCTTAAATTAATTTTTCGTTAGTTAAAGTTATCAATTCGATATTTACACTAGGTTATTGTACTTTTAGCTAATATGCCTGTTATTTTGTTTCAGCTTTTAGCCATCAGTTGTTAAAAGTATAGAAATAATCACAGTAAACCTTTTGTATTATTTATAATGTTTTGTTTTAATACTGATAATGAGAGTTAATTTGAACCAGGCAAGGACAAATACTATCAAATGACATATTTTAATAATATGCAGATTCCGCATGAAAAAAGTAAACTTAGCACTACTCGTAGTTTAATTACTACAGACTTAAATGAACTAGCAATATTTCAGGCTAGTAAAAATAGAAGCTATAGACAGCTGAAAAAAGGAAAATTAACAGCACACTATAAAGAGGCTAGTTTTGGTAATGTTCAAGTGTTTAAGGAAAAATTGAATGTTGGGGCTAGAATTACAGCTTCTCCTGCTGAAGCTTATATCCCCTTTGCCTTTGTTCTTCCATGTTCAGGAGAACACCGGTTTTGTGGGTATGAAGGAATAAATAATGCTTTAGTTCAAGCAGGAGGAGGGATTTGGGATATTTGTTATAAAGATCGTTTAGATTATTTATGTACAGCATTTAACCGTGAATATTTTTATGAAAGTTATGAAGCCTTAACAGGTCAACTTATGCCAATGGAGTATTCTAAAAGCCAAATAAATCAAACTTCTGTGCAAGCTATTACTAATTATTCTTTTGGCGTTAATTATGTTTTACGACAAGCTTATCAATACCAGGGTATGTTTAAGCAAAGTCATGTTATGAATTTAATATGTTCACAATTAGCCAAGCTAACCATTGATGCATTATTAATGTCATCAAACTTTAAGTATAATTTAAAAGCTCAACCGAAAAGAATTAAAGGAGCACAAAGAGTAATAGATTATTTACAGGTGCATGCGCAACAGCTACCTGATATGCAAACATTATGCAAAGTAGCAAATTTAAGTGAACGCTCATTAGAATATGGTTTTAAAGAGTATTTAGGAGTCACGCCCATACGTTATACAAGAATTATGCGTCTTAATGGTGTTAGGTTCGAGTTACTTAGTAGCCTCAATGAATGTACAAATGTATCTGATGTAGCGATAAAATGGGGCTTTTTAGAGTTAGGGCGTTTTGCCGGAGAATACAAACAATTATTTGATGAGCTGCCATCACAAACATTGCGTCGAGCTAAATGCTAGTACTAATTTTATGTCTATCAATATGTTAGTAATATCATTTTAACACCAATAACTGATGACTATTTAAGTAATTAATTCCCATATAGAATAGAACCATGTTAGTTTACTCTAAAGACCCACTTTATAAATGGAGTTATTCATGTTCTTCTCAAAGAAAATAAACCTATCACTTGCCTTATTGTTGGTTAGTAATACAGGTTTTGCGCTTAGCCACCAAGACACGCCAAAATTGATTTTACAGATCACAGTTGATCAATTGCGTGGAGATATGCCATATCGTTATTTAGACAAAATGGGAAAGGGCGGTTTTAAGTACCTTCTAAAAAAAGGCGTTGTATATAAAGACGCCCATCATAATCATGCAAATACTGAAACTATTGTAGGTCATGCTACCTTAGCTACAGGAGCATTGCCCGCCGTTCATGGCATGATAGGTAATGTTTGGTATGATAATAAGTTAGGCCGCTTGGTTTACAATATTGAAGATGCAGACTATCCGCTTTTATCGGTTGATGCCGATGTTAACCAAAAAACAGAAATAGACCCAACACAAAGAACAGCCAAATCTTCAGGTCGTTCACCTCGCAATATTCAAGTCTCTACTTTTAGTGATGAATTAGCTATTGCCACAAATGGCAAAGCAAAAATTTTTGGTGTATCGGTAAAAGACAGAGGTGCTGTATCTCTTGCAGGGCATATGGGTAAGGCTTTTTGGTTTTCTAAAAAGTCGGGTGAGTTTGTTACCAGTCAATATTATTATGACAAGTACCCTGATTGGGTGACTGATTGGAATAAAGCAAAACCGACTAAACAATACCATCAGAAAAACTGGACATTGTTACAACCGTTAGCAAGTTATGAGTTTGCTCAACAAGATGATCAAGCGTGGGAAACTAAATTCCCAGGCTTTGGTCGTATTTTTCCTCATGCTTATGGGGATATGAGTAATGGCTACTTTAATACTTTTTTAACATTAAGCCCTGCAGGTGATGAATTAACGTTAGATTTTGCGAAAGCGTTAGTTAATAACGAACAACTAGGGCAAGATAATATCCCAGACTATTTGTCGGTGAGTTTTTCTTCTACTGATTATGTAGGACATATTTTTGGGCCTTCAAGTTTAGAAGCAGAAGATAATTTGCTTCGTCTTGATAAAACACTTGCTAATTTACTTGCCTTTATTGATAGAAAAATAGGGTTGGATAATACTTTAATTGTTCTTGCGGCTGATCATGGTGCAGCAGAAGTGCCCGCTTACCTTGCTAGTTTGGGAATGGACACCAAACCAGTGACGCCGAAAAATTGGGATAAATCGCCCGGTATGAAAGCACTTAAAATTCAGTTTGGTTTTGATGAAGAGTTAATTAAATCGTACTTTCATCCTTATTTGTATTTGGATCGAGATTTGGTTTCTCGTAAAAAATTATCATTGGCTCAGGTACAAAAAGCAGTAGCAATGGAAGTAGCTAAACTTGATGGTGTAGCTGTTGCTGTGACAAGTTCTGATCTTGAAACGGCCAATATTCCTAATGATTATGTGCATACGTTAGTTGCTAATAATCATAGTAGTAACCGTTCTGGTGATATTTATATTGTGCTTGAATCGCATCGCTTTGTGGCGGATATGGAAGGATTAACCGTAGCGGCAACTCACGGTTCACCTTGGGGCTATGACACCTTTGTACCACTTGTTTTTGCTGGTTTCGGGCTTGATGATAAGATTGTTCATCAAAGGGTAAGTACCACTGATATCGCAGTGACGTTGTCGGCTATTCTGGGCATAAAAGCCCCGTCTGGAGCGCAAGGTATAATTCTAGAAGATGCTGTAAATAATGATTAATGCCTGTGCATAGGTGACTAAAACTCTTTAGTAAAACTTGTTTATATTCTATGATGCTCCTCTTGTTATAGAATATAGATAACCTACAAAGTAATAAACAACCTATGCGCCGTTCAAGCTCCCCTGATAACGAAGTTACAGCCATTAACTGGCAAGCTTTTAAACTTATTTTACCCTACCTTTTTGAATTTAAAAAACGCATTGCTTTTGCTATGTTATGTTTAATATTGACTAAAATTGGCAGTGTTTACTTACCTTTTATTTTAAAAGATATTATTGATACTTTAGATGCTAAAGCGCCTGAAAACTTACAAAATTTAGTTGTGCCTTTGGGTCTAGTATTAGCTTATGGTTTAGTGCGGTTATCTATAGTGGTGTTTGCTGAAATTCGCGACACCTTATTTGGGCGAGTTACCGAGCGAGCAATTCGCCGTATTGGTTTGAAGGTGTTTCGTCATTTACATCAGCTTGATTTAGACTTTCATTTAGATCGCCAAACAGGGGGGTTATCTCGCGATATAGATCGAGGTACTTCTGGCATTAGTTTTCTAATGCGCTTTATGGTTTTTAATATTGTTCCAACTTTACTTGAAATAGCCATGGTAGTGACTATTTTATTCGTTAATTATGGAATTTGGTTTGCATTGATTACTTTAGGGTCAATCCTTACTTATATTGCCTATTCAGTTTATGCGACCGAATTACGTACTCGTTATGTTCGAGAGGCAAATATAGCAGACTCTTCTAGTAATACTCGCGCTATTGATAGCTTACTTAATTATGAAACGGTTAAATACTTTACCAATGAAGATTATGAAGCTAAGGCATACGACAAACAATTAAGTACTTGGGAGCAGGCAAAAATTAAAAACCGCCTATCATTATTTGCGTTAAATGGTGGGCAGGCGTTTATTATCGCCATGGCAATGACCGCTATGTTGGCACTTGCAGCAACTGAAGTCAGTGAAGGAAATATGACGTTAGGTGATTTTGTTTTGATCAATGCCTTTATGATGCAACTTTTTATGCCGCTTAATTTTTTAGGTTTTGTGTATCGTGAGATTAAAGGTTCACTAGCTAATATTGAAAATTTATTTGGTTTGTTAGATAAAACGCCAAAAGTACAAGACACAGTTAACGCCAAAGAGCTAATAATAACGCAAGCTGATATCAGTTTTGATAATGTGCATTTCTCTTATCATAAAAAAAGACCAATAATTAAAGGCATCTCATTCAAAGTGAATGGTGGTCAAAAAGTTGCTGTGGTTGGTGAAAGTGGTTCGGGTAAATCAACCTTGGTTAAATTATTATTTCGTTTTTATGATGTAAGTTCAGGCAGAATTAGTATTGATAATCAAAATATTAGCCAAATAACGCAAAACTCACTTCGCCAACATATTGGTATTGTGCCACAAGACACGGTGCTTTTTAATGATACTTTGTTTGCTAATGTAAATTATGGTAATCCCTCTGCCAGTAAGGAAAAAGTGATGCAAGCAATTGAGTTGGCTCACTTAACTAAGTTTGTAAGTAGTTTACCTGATGGAATTGAAACGATAGTGGGTGAACGTGGTTTAAAGCTTTCTGGTGGAGAAAAACAGCGAGTTGCTATTGCACGAACTATTCTAAAAAACCCACAAATACTAATTTTTGATGAAGCAACATCGTCGCTAGACAGCCATTCAGAACAAGCTATTTTAACAGCGATTAATGAAGTTGCTAAAAACCGTACTAGTTTAGTCATTGCACACCGATTATCAACCATTACAGATAGTGATAATATTATCGTTATGAGTGACGGAGAAATAGTTGAACAAGGAAGTCACCAGCAATTGTTAACCTTGCAAGGAAAATACAGTAAAATGTGGCAATTACAGCAGTCAGCAGAATAAAGTGAATTTAATTTATGGACAACGGTAGTGATAACACTCAAAATAACACCGAAAGTAGTGTGATTCTAGCAACTAAACAGTGGCTAAAAGAGGTGATTATTGGTTTTAATTTTTGCCCGTTTGCCAAAAAAGAATTTGTAAATAATACCATTTGTTACCATGAATCTAATGCTGATAAAGTGAAAGTGGCATTACACGAATTAATAGAGCAGTGTCGCTATTTACAAGCGCATGATGAACTAGAAACAACACTGATTGTTTACAATGAAGGTTTTCGTAGTTTCGAACGTTATTTAGATTTAGTAGATTTTGGTAATGATTTATTAATTGACTCAGGCTTTGAAGGCATTTTTCAATTAGCGAGTATGCACCCTGAGTATTGTTTTGATGGTGAAGATTATGATGACGCCAGTAATTTTACAAATAGATC
>JADGDH010000281.1 GCA_016745015.1 Colwellia sp. | reverse complement strand
TTTTAATAACCATTGGCCACATACCCCCTCTAAAAAACTAAAGGCTAATATGCTTAGGTAGTTCATATTTCATAATATCAACTAAATAAACATAATCACGGCGTTGTTGAGCATCATGCATTATTTCCATAATCTGTGATAACACCACTAAAACTTGAGCATCAAATGATGATGATATAAAAAGTAGCTCATCAAAAACCTGACTTAAAAGTGCATTCGCCTCACCTTCTTTTGCTTGTAATAGCGCCAAAGATGCATCATCTATCAAAGAGGTTAGTTTTTTATATATCACTTATTATAATCCGTTGTCCATAACTTAGTACCTTCAATAAAAGCACCTTTATCACTACCATTAAAAAAATCTACATGCTTTGCTAACGCAATGTAATCTTCTAAGTCTCGTAAATAGCCACGATAGTTTAATAATGTTGGGACTCTTTCATTCAAGCTATTTAATACCCAATGGGGTGTTTTTTCAGTACTAATATGTACACCATTAGTTGAGCTATCCTCTTGCCAATAAGTATGACTTTTTCCATCAGGAAAAGAAAAATCAGCGCCTAGTAATAATACTTTATTAGCTCCCATTTTAACCGATAAATCAATACTAGGATGTATAACACTACCACTACAATATAATCGACCTTTGGGCTGCTGTTTATTAATAGTCTTATATAAAGGGCTTGCGGAATAAGCAACATACCTAGGCCCTTGCCATGATGATAAAAAATCACCATCAAGCACAGGAAAATAAACTAATGGAATATTTTTATATTTTTCAAATGCTAAGTCATCAAAGAGCCTTTTCGCGACAGGATCAATAGAAACAATAATGTCTGGAGTAATCCCCTCAATTGCAAGTGGTATAACCGCTGCATCCACGGCAATCAAAGTGAATTTATCTCTTGTTAATTCACGCTTCAAAAAATCAAAATGATCCGATAAAGTAGGTCCTGCACCACAAATGATAAAGTTTTCTTTTTTTCTCGTTAAAAAAAGCTCACTAACATCATGATCATTATCAATGTAATTAATATTACTGGTAATGACCTCTAGCAACTGAGTATTCTCTATGCCGTTATGCTGCACAATAAAATCATGATCTAAAGATAAACACAGTCTATCACGCAACGCTGCACTTACATTTGTTGCTAAGACCAGTTCTGCAGGTAATGCTATAAAGGGGTTAGATACTTTTGTTTTTTTGTTAGATAGTTTTAGGGTAACTCTAGGATCTAATAACCAGCTTTGTTGAGTAAAATAAGACAAACTGGCTTTAAATAAAGCCAAATTTAAAATAACGACAACCAATGATTTCAAATTCTGTTGCTTAAGTAGTTGCGTTTGTACAACACCAAGGCCTGTGCCATATAGCGTTGCATTTTCGGTGTATTTAGATAGACTACTAATCTGTAAATTAGCCTCATTAACTTGATCATAACTACTGGCAATTTGAATACGATCAAAAACTAATGATAATTCATTATCTTTTATTAATTCTATTTGGCTTACATCATAACAAGACAACTGTAATTGCCGTGCTATATCAGGCCATCGACTATCAACCAGAGATAAATTGGTAGCTAAACAATCCAAAATAATTTCCTAGTTAAGTATTATTAATATTTTATATTACGTTGATAAATAGTTACGAAATAACTATTTATTTCGTAACTTCATAATCCACTCACAATCTTCAATGATATGCGCTTTTTCAGCATTCTCTCGGT
>JADGDH010000141.1 GCA_016745015.1 Colwellia sp. | reverse complement strand
GCACTATGAGTTTGGTAAATTTTCACTTTTTAATATCTCTTTAAGTGTTGGTTATTTAATTTATCTTACTGAAGTATCACCGTAAAACCAAATAAGTATCAAAGGCAACACCTTGTGAGAGAGAAGCATAATGAATGTTGACAGATCTGGCTGTTACCTAAAACTATCATTGATCCCTGTTAACACTCGATTACCAGGGCAAAGTGTATCTTGATTTAATTTATTTAAGGGTGTGTCATTGGTATTGTTGATTTCATGAAAGTCATTAGCAGTAGGCTCTAAATAAAAAAGTCCTGTTAAAATTTTTCCTTCCTGTTTATTTTTCTCAATATCCATAATGGCTTGGCTAGCATTCGTGCTGTCGTACTCTGGCATTAATTTTTGAATACGCATTATTGAGCCGTCGTGCAGGCAAACATCTCCACATTCACCACTTTCACCACTACTAGTAATTTCTGTTTTTATCGGAACAAAATCTGCCACCGCACCTGTCGTGACATGATCATGAACATAATCATATGAACGTGTTGATCCCGCATGGTTGTTAAAAGTGACACAAGGAGAAATAATATCAATAAAAGCAAAACCTTTATGACTCATAGCCGCCTTCAACAACGGTACAAGTTGTTGTTTATCGCCTGAAAAACTACGGGCAACAAAACTAGCGCCTAATTGTAGTGCCATAACGCATAAATCAATGTCGGTAAATAAACTTAAATCTCCAGCTTTATTCTTTACACCTTTGTCTGCTGTTGCAGCTAACTGGCCTTTAGTTAAACCATAAACACCATTGTTCGCAACCATATACACCATATTTAATTGCCTACGAACCACATGGGCAAACTGTCCAAAACCGATAGAAGCACTATCGCCATCGCCCGACATAGCTAAATAAAGTAATTCTTGATTTGCTAAATTAGCACCAGTAGCAACCGAAGGCATTCTACCATGTACCGAATTAAAACCATGGGCTTTGTTTAAAAAGTAGTTTGGCGCTTTAGAGGAACAACCAATACCAGATAATTTGGCAACATTGCTAGGTTCTATGGATAATTCATGACAAGACTGTACTATTGCAGATGTTATAGAGTCATGACCACAACCTGCGCATAACGTTGATAATGCGCCTTCATAGTCGCGGTACGTTAAACCTAAATCATTTACAGGAAGGCGTGGATGACGGAATTTTGATTTTATAAAACTCATGGTATAGCTCCTTAACCAGTCTTTTTATTTTTTTGATTGTTAGCCAACTGTGTTAACACCGCTTCTACTATAAAATCACTCGTTACTGGCAAGCCATCAAACTGTAAAATACTGGCAAGTTTATTAGGATCTATTTGCAATTCATTCACAATTAAACTTTTCATTTGTGCATCTCTATTTTGTTCAATAATAAATACTTGTTTATTATTGAGCGAATGTTCTTCAATGAATTTTTCGATATTTTGATGAAAAGGAAAGGCTTTTATTCTCAAGCTATCGGCAATTAATCCTTGCTCTTTTAGTTGTTCAACTGCTTCAACAATAGGGTGGCTAGTGGTGCCAAAAAAGATCAAACCCAATTGCGCATTTTTCTTACCCTGTTTTATTTCTGGTACAGGTAAAAAGTTAATCGCGTTTACAAGTTTTTTCGATAATCGATCCATATTATCGACATAGTCTGCAGATTTTTCTGTATAACCCGCAAAATGATTTCGTGATGTTCCACGGTTAAAGTAAGCGCCTTTATTAGGGTGAGTGCCAGGTAAAGTTCGATAGCAAATACCATCATCATCTACATCTAAATAACGCCCAAAGACTTCAACTTCATCAAGCTGCTTTGCAGATAATACTTTACCTTTTTGATAAGCCTTATCATCTTGCCAAGAAAATTCTTCCGTTAAATGATCATTCATTCCTAAATCTAAGTCACTCATAACAATAATAGGTGTTTGTAACTGTTCCGCTATATCAAATGCTTGTGCAGTTAATTCAAAACATTCAGTTGGACTTTCTGGAAACAGTAATACTTGCTTAGTGTCGCCGTGAGAAGCGTATGCACAGGCGATAATATCAGACTGCTGAGTGCGTGTTGGCATACCTGTTGATGGACCGGAACGTTGAACATTCACCAACACCATGGGAATTTCAGTAAAATAGGCTAACCCTAAAAACTCTGTCATTAAGGAAACACCCGGGCCTGATGTAGCAGTGAATGCTCTAGCGCCATTCCAACCTGCACCAATGGCAACACCAATAGCCGCTAATTCATCTTCAACTTGTACTATGGCATAATTTTTTTTGCCTGTAGCGGGATCAATTCGTAAACGGTGACAATAACTGGCAAACTTTTCAATAACCGAGGTTGAAGGAGTTATAGGATACCAACCAACCACAGTTGCTCCCCCAAAAACAGCTCCAAGTCCTGTTGCTGTATTCCCATCAACTAATATGCGATTATTAACTAAATCACGCGTTTCTACTCTTATAGATAATGGACAAAGAACATGCTCCTTTGCATATTGATAACCAAGCTCTAACGCATATACATTGGGTGTTATCAGTTTTTCTTTACCTTTAAATTGATCTCGAACCAACCCTTTGAGTAAAGTGAAATCCATATTTAATAACGCTGCTAATGCCCCAACATAAATAACATTTTTAAATAGCTGACGTTGTCTTGGGTCGCTATATTCCTTTAAACAAATGGTAGATATTGGCATGCCAATAAAATTAATATCTGCTCGCATTTGGCTTTCTTGCAAAGCTCGACTTGAGTCATAAAGTAAATAACCACCCGTTTTAACGCTATCAATATCTTCATCTATACTTTGTGCGTTCATAGCAACAACCAGTTCTGATTTGCCTCCTCGCCTACCTAAATAATTTTTTTCAGAAATTCTAACCTCATACCAAGTAGGCATACCTTGTATATTTGAAGGGAAGATATTTTTAGCACTAACTGGAATTCCCATTCTTAAAATAGCTTTAGCAAACATATTGTTAGCACTAGCAGAGCCTGTGCCGTTTGTATTAGCAAAGCGCACAACAAACTCATTTACCAAGTGGTTTTCAGCAGTAATATTATCACCAGCTTCTGTATTCGTATTTATTGTTATATCTGTCATAACTTTTTACCTTGCTGATTTTAGCGCTATTTTATTGTGGCATTAATATTATTAAGCATTAGCTTCTTCATATCCCAAGCACCTGTTGGACAGCGCTCTGCACACAAACCACAGTGCAAACAAACATCTTCATCTTTCACCATAATATGACCCGTTTTTAAAGGGGCTGATACAAGTAAACTTTGTTCGCTATTTAAATCTGGAACTCGAAACTGTTTAACCATTTGATCATCATCGTTTTCTTCTTCAACAAAGTTAATACAGTCCATTGGACACACATCTTCACAAGCAGAGCATTCAATACAAGTACTTTCAGTAAATATTGTATGTACATCACAATTTAAGCAACGGCTGGCTTCTTCTAACGCAAGTTTTTCATCAAAGCCTAGCTCAACCTCAGTGGTCAAGGTTTTAACAGCTTCATCCCACGAGATATGCGGAACTATATTTCGTTCTTGATGATCAATACCACTTTGATAAGTCCATTCATGAATACCCATTTTTTGGCTGACCAGATTAAAACTTGTATCTGACCTATCCTCAATTGGATCGGCATTTTGACAAAAAAGATCCATAGAAATTGCCGCTTGATGACCATTGGCAACCGCTGTGATAATATTTTTAGGACCAAAAGCAGCATCTCCACCAAAAAATACATTTGGTAAGCTGGATTGTAATGATTTACTGTTCACTTTCGGACTATCCCACTGGTTGAATTTAACGCCTATATCTCGTTCAATCCAATCAAAAACAGTATCTTGTCCAACGGCAACCAAAACTTGGTCACATTCAACTAATAAAGTTTCACCTGTAGTTTTCAAGCTTCGATTACCTACTTTGTCATAAACAGATTCAACTTGTTCAAATAACACAGCCACTAGCTTGCCATTTTCTATTTTATATTCCAGCGGATTGTAATTAGGCAAGATAGAAATACCTTCTGCCGTCGCATCTTCTTTCTCCCATGGTGATGCCTTCATTGCTTCAAAACTTGAACGCACTAACACAGTAACCTCATCAGCACCAAGTCGTTTCGCCGTTCGACAACAGTCCATTGCGGTATTGCCACCACCCAATACCACCACCTTTTTAGGTGCTAGATTTTCATCATCATATTTTAGGTGTTCAAAAGAAACTTTTGCTAGCCAATTAATACCTGTATCTATTTGAGGGTTTGTGGATTCAGAGGCAAGTTGGTCATGACCAGGAATTTTCAACCATCGACCACTCGGCGCCCCAGTACCAACAAATATTGCATCAAAATTTGCTTGCAATAATTTATCCAGCGATGTTATTTCTTCACCAAAATGACATTCTAGCCCCATATTAATAATGTAATTAAGCTCTTCATCAAGCACTGTTTCAGGTAGTCGAAATGCCGGGATTTGGCTACGCATCATGCCGCCTGCTTTCGCATCACGCTCAAACATAACTACATCGTACCCCAAAGGCAGTAAATCTCTAGCAACGGTCATTGATGCAGGTCCAGCACCTATTAGCGCAATGCGTTTTCCATTTTTTTTACGGGGAATTTTGGGTAAAAACGGGGTGATATCTTCTTTATTATCAGCCGCAACTCGCTTTAATCGACAAATTGCAACAGGCGTATCTTCGACTCGGCCACGACGACAAGCTGGCTCGCAAGGTCGGTCACACACTCTTCCTAAAACACCAGGAAAAACATTAGATTCCCAGTTGATAAGGTAAGCATCTGTGTAGCGCCTTTCGGCAATGAGTCGAATGTATTCAGGAACAGGTGTATGAGCGGGGCATGCTTGCTGGCAGTCAACTACCTTAAGAAAGTGTTGGTAATTACTGGTATCAGTTTTCTTCAAAGTTAACTCCTTTAAATAGAAAGGTCTTACTTGAAACAACTTTTACTTAAACAACGTCAAAATACGAGTGTATTACTGCTTGAGGTGGTTTGGGTATACTTTAACTTAATATTTTTAGTCTACCTTATTAACTAGTAAATATAATTAATACCTTAGTACTATTTTTCGTGCTTATTTTCAAAATAAATTTTAGCTTGTTCGGTGACTTTCGGAGCTAGCAGTAAGGTTGAAATCATGGTTGGAATTGCCATTAGCGCATACATAATATCAATTAAATTAATCACTAATGCAAATGATGACACTGCACCAACAATAATCAAGCAAAGATAAAACCATACATAAGCTTGTTCAAACCGTTTTCCCAATAAAAACTCAGCACATTTGCTGCCATAATACCAAAATGTCAATACAGTACTGGTACTAAGAAAAAACACCACTAAAGTAAGCAGATAGCCACCAACATTTGGAAAAGCTTGCTCAAATACTTGTGCAGTTAAACTCACTCCTGTTAATTGAAGATCCCCCATATCAGTCACTAAAATAGCTAAAGCAGTACAAGTACATACCAATAATGTATCAACTATTGGTCCTAAAGTAGCGACTAGCCCTTCACGCGTTGGCTCATTTGTTTTTGCCGCACCATGCGCCATAGATTCGGTGCCAATACCTGCTTCATTAGAAAATGCACCTCGTTGCACTCCTATTAATACTACTGAACCAATAAAGCCACCAGCCACAGAACTACCACTAAAGGCCCCCACAAATATTGCAGAAAAAGCACTTGGGATAGCAGAAAAGTTTAACAACAATACACCTAAGGTTAATAGGAAATAGCAGATAACCATCATAGGAATAACACGGCTAGTAATTTTGGCTAAACGTTCAAGCTTGCCCATCACAATATAAGTAATGAGAAAACATAGTAATATACCAGCAGTTAAATCAAAGCTAAAATGATCACTAGCCGTGGCTAAACCATGAGGGATAGCAATAAAATCTCGTAATACTTGCACTAACTGATTTATTTGAAAAATGGGTAAAGCGCCAAATATTCCCCCTAAACAAAATAGCCAAGCTAACGGTAACCATTTTTTACCTAAGCCTTCGCGAATAACGTACATAGGACCACCTTGAATGCGGCCACTGCGATCTAAACCTCGATACTTAACCGCTAACGTTGCGGTATAAAATTTAGTAGCGATACCTACAAGGGCTGTTATCCACATCCAAAAAATAGCGCCTGCACCCCCTACTGTAATAGCAACCGCAACACCTGCAATATTTCCTAGACCTAAAGTTCCCGATAATGCCACCATTAACGCTTGAAAGTGAGTAAGGTCGCCTTCAGCTTTTTCTTCTTTAGAAAATTTACCTGAGGTTATATCAATAGCATGCTTCAAGTGACGATAAGGTAGAAGGCGACTATGGAAAACAAAAAACACCCCTCCCCCAACAAGTAAAATAACTAAAGGCAATCCCCACATAAAAGTAGCAATTTGTCCGAGGATATTGGTAAGTTCATTCATAAAATTACGTGTCTATGTCTTTCAATCAGAAAAAGAGTATACCTTTTTCAAAAATAATTCATTGCTCTGTTGTCAGACTACAGTATGTTCTGAAGTCCAACCTACTTTTGCGCTTTGCTGATTATTTTCCGTTATAACAACAAGCTCTGATCTATTTTATTGTATTCATCAGCAGCGTTAATTAGTGAGTTAGCCGTTAAATTAGGCACACCATATACTATTGTTTTAACATCATGCTCTGCTTTAATGTGATTTAATAGTAAATCAAAATCACCATCTCCAGATAACAGCACTACCGTATCAATATTTTTATCAACGGCTGCTCTCATTACATCAATAGTAATACCAACAT
>JADGDH010000140.1 GCA_016745015.1 Colwellia sp. | reverse complement strand
TATATATTAATACAGCTTAGTTTGTTTCTATTAGATTAAATTGACTGAGTGGACTTATTGAATGTTGGATTTTGCTTTCAATTTCATTTAACTCGGTTAATTTTAGACAAAACTGCTCTGCTTTTTCTTCTAAAGCATTAGCACTAGCGCTAATTTCTAACTCTAAGTCTTTTCCCATCGTTTCCATGCGCTCGTCAAAGGTTGATAATCTTTGCTCCCCGCCATTATTGTTGGTGCTATCACTTATCATAGCCTCACCAACCGCTAATAATATTGTACCAATAGAGTCTGAAATTATTTCTTCTATTTCTTGTTCAAATTCACCAGTAAAAATGTCATCAAAGTCAGCAAAGTCTTGCGGAGCAATGTAATAGTTATTAGCACTTTGATTAAAGCGAGTGCGAATTCGCCATTTTAGCTCATCAAACTTTGCTTGAATTTTTTGCTGAGAAGCACTGTTTTCACCAGTTAGGCTTCCAATTGCTTTATTTACCGCTTTTAAACCTATATCTACACCTTCGATAGCAATCGATACAATTTCAGGCACTTGATCTCGTATACCTAGGGAAAACTGGCTAACAAGTTGTTGCTGTTCACTGTTTAATTTAATTTCTCGTCCTTCGACAAAAAGTTGGTTTTTACCGTTAATTTGAACAACTGTTTTGTTATGTTCAATCATACGAATATGATTAGGATCAATTATAACGCCATAATTAAAATTTACTGAACATTGCTCAGCCAAAGTGTTAAGGCTCAAAAAGCTGACGAATAAAAGCAGTAAAAATATTTTAATCATAGTGTTTTATGTGTTAATTATGGGATCTATATGGATCTTTCTCTCTTTATATGTCATTTTACTTGGGCCATATTCTCTTCGTGACCTATCATTATAATCTCCTATAATGAGTTGAACACCGTGATATAACTTTTCTGTTGCTTCTATACATACACTTTCCATGTAGTTTTGCATGGTATTTTCTTGATTTTCTTTTTCAAGTAATATGTCACCCATTCGTTTGGCGTGAAATTGGTAAGTTGAAATGACTTTCGCTAATATTTCAGGATTCACCTTACCTTTTGGCAGCTTTTTTAATTTATTGTTTGCTACTTGAAGTTCAGCTGTTTTGTCTTTATCAAACTTTAATCGTGATTCGATATCTTGCATTTGTGTTTTTAGTTTTATAATTTCATGTTCAAAATTAATAATAGTATTGCTACCAGCTGTAGCCCCGACTACACCAGCACTCACATGTGTTCCTACTTTAATATAGCCACCAATAAGTGTACCGTTTGATTTTTCTTCTGCGCCAACTTTTAAACATCCATGGACATTTATCAGGCTGTGAAGTAATTGATTTTCAATACGAATGTCTTTGCCACAACTAATTTGTGCATATTGACAGTACTTAGCATATAAATTGCCTTTTGCATTAACACTAACACTCATATTTATATCAGTGATTTTGGTTTTTTCAATATCATGCTTACGTCCAATTATGCCTCCAGAAATCGTGACATCTCCTCCTGCTTCTATCATTGCAGACTCAACAAAACCACCTATAGTAACATCTCCACTGGCTATTACTTTCATACCTTCATTAACATCACCTTCAATAATAACGCTACCTGTAAAATTAATATTACCAGTAGCAACATTAACATCCTTAATTTTATATATTTCATCAACTTCCATGCCATTAGGGATGACTTTAGGTAAACCAACTTTCTGAGAGACTAATACATTTTCATTTTTTGAGCTGATTGCTGTACCATCACCTGAAATTAAAGATATATCATTCCCAGGCTCTGGTATTAAGGGGGTTGCGGTTACGGTATATCCTTTTTTCCCTGAAGTTAATGGTATTTTTTCAGCGATAGGGTCACCAACTTTTACGCAGATAATATCGCCTAAATCGCGCATATCAACGCTTCCATCTTCTCTTTTTTTAGGGCGTAAAACTCGAGATTGGGCACTTTCAACAAGCGGTTTTACTACAGCATCTTTACCATTTATTGCTAACTTTCCACTGGCAATTTGCAAAGTAACTTGGTTAGTTGGCTCTTCTTTAGCGGCTAATTGAGCAAGCTTTACTAGATCTTCTTTACTAAAGCCTTTTTTTACACCAGCTTCTTGGGCTGCTCCTAAAATAGCTTTAGCAGATAAATGTTTGCCACCTTGAGCTGCGCTAATTTCAGCTGTAGCTCCCATTTCATCAGTGTCGATAGATATTGAAATAGTAGCATCAATACGAGTGAGAACTTGATAACTTATTTCTCGACCAGTCTGCTTATCTTGAAGTGGTTTTAGAACATCATTTAATTCAGCAATAGCATTTTTAATATTTCCAGTATTAGTTTTTAATTTAGTGTATTCAGATTTAGCTATCAGTTCAAAAATAGTTGTTTCTGTTACCAGATCGCCACCTTTGATCGGCGCTAGGTGCAAATCAATATTATTTTTGGCGTTAGCAATTAAACTGATTTGGGTCATAAAATTTACTCCGACATCATCATTAATAAATTTAATAACTTACATTGATGGCTTAGCTAAAATGATTTGTTATCTAATTTATAGATTGAATTAAATGTAATTGTCTTGGTGAACTTTAATAAAGCTATTAGTTTCTGTTTTGCTGTAATCAACTTTGTACTCTCTTCCGTCAAGTGCTTGTACGAATAGTAGCGTTTTTTCTTCACTAAATACTTCGCTTGATTCAACATGCACAATGTCTTGATAAGCTTTTTTTGCGATTGAACGTTTTGCTGGAACTTCGCCTTTGTAAATCCCTATTCCTCTATGGCTAACAATGACAACAGGGTTATCACCATTAATAATTAAGAGGTCAAACTTTTTTATTTTATGAATTATTGTGTTTCGACCACTGGTAATAAAATTTTTATCAGCCAAAATATACTCCAATATATGAAAATAGTGCTATATGCTTAGCAGTTTTTATGACCGCACTAGCATAGTAAGGTAATTGTTTACTTGTCTAAATATATAAATTTTTTATTTACTTAGCAATGAGTTGTTTAAAAATATTCTAGTTGAGTTTTACTTTCTTTGACGTTCGATAATATAATAAGGTATTTCTTGGCTATCCATTAATTCTCTACGAATTAAATCTAATCCTATACTTGCTATATATTTTTGAAAATAATGTCGGGGTAATGGCATTAATAAACAAACTGACTTTAAATTATTTTTACTTCCCCAAGCTATCCAAACTGTTCCTACAGGTTTTTTCTCACTGCCGCCATCTGGCCCTGCAATGCCTGACACTGCAATAGCTAAATCTGCAGATGAGTTTTTTAATGCACCTTGTGCCATTGCAATAACAACTTCATGGCTTACTGCACCATAGTTGTTTAGTAATTGTTCTTGCACACCAAGTAATTTTGTTTTCATGTGATTACTGTAGGTAACAAATCCTGCTTCAAATAATGCTGATGCTCCAGCTTCTTGGGTAATCATGCTTGCAATTAAACCACCGGTACATGATTCTGCGGTGGTTATTTTTAAATTATTATCTGCTAACTTTAATAGTACATGTTTTGCTAAAGTCAATGGTTCATTGTTGATTTGTGCTATTACGTGATCGCCCAATATTTGTATTAACTTTTTTTGCCAAATATGTTTTTGATCATGAGCTTTTTGATTAGTAGTGGTTAATTTTACTTCTAATAATGGCATACCTGCTCGAAAACCCAACTCTATACTTTGGGGCCAATCAGGTAATTTATCGTCAACCATTTTCTGCAGAGTTGATTCACCTAAGCCAAATACTTGTAAACGGGTTACATCTAAAATTAGTTTGTTAGGGATGCTTTTGGCTATATCAGGCATTATTTGCTCGGTTAACATAACCTTTAACTCTCTAGGTACGCCTGGAGTACAGTAAATGTTACAGTTTAAATAGTTTACCTTGAAACCAACGGCACTGCCTTGATTATTTGGAATAATAGTACAGTCTTGTGGGAGTATTGCTTGCTTTAAATTTGGTGTGCTTAGCTTAACTCTTCGTTTTTTACACCAAGTGGTTAGGTGTTCTAGTGCCTTTGGATGCTCTGTTAATTTAACGTTAGTTGCTTTTGCTAGGGCTTGAGCGGTTAAATCGTCAACTGTTGGACCTAAACCTCCATTAATAATTAAAATATCTGCATGTTCGGCAAGTTGACTTATCTCATTTACTAATATGGCTAGATCATCAGCGATGGTTACTTTACGTGATATATCTAAGCCCAATTCTTTTAATTGTTGTGCGATCATAGCTGAATTGCTGTCAACAATATCACCTGTCATTAATTCATTACCTGTCAGTAATAATTGCACATTAGGCTTTTTCATTATTTTGCTTACTCTGTTCAAAAATTTATTAAATCTAAACACTTTTTAAGTGTTATTACACCTAATTATTTGGATTAGTTGAATTTAAAATTAATATGATAATTTAATTTTAAATAGCGTTGGTTTTAAGTAAAATGTTCTAGAGATAGTGTAAAATGATTAATGTTATTTAAGGAAATATATTTAATTAATATTACTGTAATATAACCACATGATTTTTCTTTTAAATTTTTAATGAGCATCGTAAAGTGGAATATGAAAGAGAATTACTATTTGGTCGTTGGTTTCGTGATGATATAGACGAACTGAATAGAAAAACTATCGAGTATGCTCAGTTAAGTGCCGATGGTAGTTTTGAGTTTACTTTTATTATATTACAAGAGAATATTGGTAAAGCAGAACAAGTTGTTGAGCAAGTAACAGAACTAGGTGATTGGGGCTTGGTAGGTGATATTCACTTTACAATAACAAAAAATGAAGTTATTAATGAGCAACTTTATGCAGCAGATCTTAATGATAGTAATAATTATCACGCTTATAGAGTGCTACAGTTAAATCATCATGTTTTTGAGTATCAACATATCAGCACGAATGAAATTTTTATAATGCGCAAAATAACTGACAATATTGGTCATTGCTAGTTATATCCATCAAATTTAAGTAAAGGTTAGGAAAATAATGAAGCAGTTAAAAGCAGCCAGTTTAATTACTGCAATCAAAACACCATACAATGCTATAGGTGAAATTGATTTAAGTATTTATGATACGCTTGTTCAAAAACAAATTGAAGCGGGTGTTGATGGTATCGTTGTTGGTGGAACTACAGGAGAAGGGCATTTATTAAGTTGGGAAGAGCACTTAATTTTAATTGCTCACAGTGTCCATAAGTTTGGTGACAAGTTATTAATTATTGGTAATACGGGTAGTAATAATACGAGTGAAGCGATTAAAGCAACGAAATATGGCTTTGCTGCAGGTATGGATGCTACTTTACAAATTAATCCTTATTATGGTCGTACATCAATTCGAGGTGTCATTGAACATCTAAACCGTACTTTAGATATTGGCCCTGCATTTATTTATAATGTTGCTGGACGAACAGGGCAAGATCTTACCCCTGATATTATTGAAACCTTAGCTAAGCATAAAAACTTTATTGGTGTTAAAGAATGTGGTGGTAATGAACGCATTGCTTATTATGAAAAGCAGGGTATTGCTTGTTGGTCTGGTAATGATGATGAAAGCTATGAAGGTCGTCACAAGTATGGCTCTCACGGCGTTATTTCTGTCACCTCAAATATTATTCCTAGCCTGATGCGTCAATTAATGGATAGTGAAAATATTGAGTTGAATACTCGTTTACAGGGTTTGATGCAGTGGCTTTTTTGTGAACCTAATCCTATTGCTATTAATACGGCATTGATGATGACTGGTGCTGTAGCAGCTAATTTTCGTTTACCTTATGTAGCATTAACTAAAGAGCAACGTCAACAAGGTTTTGATTTACTTAATGCACTAGATGCAAGTGATATAGTTGGAGAGTCATTATCGGTACTTGATGATGAAGTATTTAACTACTGCGTTTAAGTTAGCGGAGTAATGCTATTAAATATTTATGGGCTTTTGTTTATCTGGTAACACTTATTTGGTCTGGTATTGCTCCTAAAGACTACTTTACTTGGTTTTTAGAAGTGCTGCCGGCAATAATTGGTGCGGGAATTTTACTGTATACCTACCAATCATTTCGATTAACGCCTTTACTCTATGGGTTAATTTTATTCCATTGTATTGTTTTAATGGTTGGAGGTCATTACACCTATGCAGAAGTACCGTTATTTGACACTATTAAAGAGTTATTTAATTTTGAACGTAATAATTACGACAAAATAGGTCATTTTGCGCAAGGCTTTGTACCAGCAATAATTGCCCGTGAAATATTGATACGAAAACATGTTGTTAATGGCAACTCTTGGCTAAATGTTTTTATTATTTCTATTTGTTTAGCTTTTAGTGCTTTTTATGAACTTATTGAATGGTGGGTGGCTATTTCCACAGGGGAGGATGCTGAAGCATTTTTAGGTACTCAAGGTTATATTTGGGATACACAATCAGATATGGCAATGGCATTGTTTGGCGCTATTTGTGCTATTGTTTTCCTCGCTAAAGTTCATGATAAACAGTTGGTTAAAACTAAAACTAAAACTAAAGTTTAAAGTATAGGCTTTAACTTTTGTGTTAATTCAAAATATTGTTTATTCCCAGATAAAGGGCAATTAAAGCGTAAACTCACCGCGCATAATTGTAGATTTTGAACTTCATCTTTATCAGCTATACCATGCAGTCTATCACCCACAACAGGCAAAGCTATACTGGCAGCATGAAGTCGAATTTGATGCTTTCTGCCGCTATCAATTTTAACTTTAATAAGCGATCTATCTTTCGTTTCATCATAATCTAAACAAAAGAAGGTGCTGCGAGCACTTTTTCCATCAATATCTGTG
>JADGDH010000139.1 GCA_016745015.1 Colwellia sp. | reverse complement strand
TTATTCAGGCTCAACAAAAAATTTATTACTCAACATAAACTCATCTTCCATCGCATCAAGCATCTCTTCTGTTAATGGTATTGCGCCTTGAGTAGACTGGCTTATTTTATGGTTTTCTTCTGCCCATTCGCCTAAATCAATTAACTGACATCGTTTACTACAAAAAGGGCGAAACTCACTGCTTGTTTGCCAAATAACTTCTTTAGCGCAGTTAGGGCAGGAAACTTTTAAGGTCATAATTAAGATAGATAGTTTGAAATAATTAAAAATATTATACCAGTTTCATTAAATAAGTGATTTATTTTATACGTAGACGGGATTTTAATCGCGCTTGCCTAGCAACGCGCTAATTGAAATTTAGTCGCTTGATTTGAATACCTACGACCTTTTTGCTCGCACGGCAACATAAAGCGAATTGAATAACGAAATTTATTACCACTAATGGTTGGAAAATACTGGGCACTTTGCGCAATTTTAATACGTAATAATAATAAACCCTCGCCATTGTCTTGGTAAAAGCCGCTTTCAGTTTCAATACACTCAAATTCTGCACGTTGACGAATAAAGGTTAATACTAAGGCTAAAGAATGCTTTATGTTATCGAGTAACAACAACCACTGCTCAATATCTTTTGCTATCTGTTTTTCAGGTTGGTTAAGCCAAAACTGTAACTGTGGTAGGTCAAAACTAGCGTTTCCCCCTTGAATGGCAAAGCGTTGCTTTAAGCTAGCAAGTAACATATTCTCTTTTAATTTACACCACGTTTGGCTATTTACCTTTAACTGGTTTACCAAGCTTACGGTTTTTTGTAAATTAGTTTCAAGGGCTGTGGTATCAATATCAGGAGCTTGAGACCATATCACTAAATTCTGTTGTAATTTCTCTAAACCTTTAATTAAATCGCCTCTAATATCACTTCGTTCAAGGGTGTCAATAATAGCGAATAAAGCATTGAAAAAAACTTGGTGATTAACAGAAATATTGGCGGCGGCACAACTATCAACTTGCTTAAACAATTGTTCAAGTTTTAAATAATTACGAATACGCTCATTGAGCGGGTGTTCATATAATATTGTTGTCATGCTGAATTTTTTTGAGAATGTTAATCGTGTTTAAGTATATTAACCATAGATAATTGAAATGGCGAATTATTTATCGATTAATTTTTGTTCAGCACTAGCATACAATAAGTAAGTTTTATGTAACTGAGCAACAGACGTCTTTAAACTTGCTACTGAACAATCATCATTATTCAACAAGTCATCGGCATGGCTTTGCCTGACTTTTCTGCTTACTTGACTATCTATAATCGCTTTAACTTGCTCTGTAGAGTTACTATCGCGCTGAGTTGTTCGTGCTATTTGAGTAGACTCTTTCACATCAATAACCAAAACACGGTTAACCAAGGCTATTAAGTTATTTTCAATTAATAATGGGGCTACTACTATGCAATAAGGGCTTGATGATGATTTTGCTTGCAAAACAATCTGCTCTCTTATCAGTGGGTGCAATAAATTGTTTAACCATGATTTATCAGTATCATTGCTAAATATTCTTTGACGAAGTAAGGCTCTGTTTAATTGACCATTTGTTTGAATGAAATCTTTGCCGAAATACTCACTAATAGCGCAAAGAGCAGGGCTACCTTTTGCAACTACATCACGCGCAATAATATCAGCATCAATAATGTCAACATTAAGTGCTGCAAAAATATTTGTTACGGTGGTTTTTCCACTACCAATGCCGCCAGTGAGGCCAATAATAAAGTTAGACATGCTTACCTATTTGTTTACTCATTTGAATATTACTACTTTAAGTATTAACTAATTTGAAAAAGATACCAAGACCAAATTCCTTCACCCCATAATAGCGTAACCCACCCAGCAACGGCCAAATAAGGCCCGAAAGGAATAGCCTGTTCACGTTGATGATTTTTAAATAACACAAGTGAAATACCAACAACAGCACCCACAACAGAAGCCATTAAAATAAGAATAGGTAAAAGCTGCCAACCAATCCAAGCGCCAAATAAAGCAAACAGTTTAAAATCACCGTGCCCCATGCCTTCCTTACCAGTTAATAGTTTAAATAGCCAAAAAACACTAAACAAACTCATGTAACCTACCGCTGCACCAATAACTGCATCACTAAGGGGCACAAAAGTACTATTTACGTTAACTAACAAACCAAGCCATAGTAGTGGCATAACAATTTGGTCGGGCAATAACATGTGATCAAAATCAATTAACGTTAAACAAATTAAGCCCCATGTAAGCACAAGTAATAAAAGTGTTTCTATAGAAACACCAAACTGTAGTGCTACTATAAAACTCAGCAGTGCAGTTGCTGTTTCAACTAAAGGGTAACGAATAGCAATGCTATTTTTACATTGGCTACATTTTCCTTTTAAAAATAACCAACTGATAACAGGAATGTTTTCATAAAAGCGTATTTTGTGCCCACACTTTGGGCAAGTTGAATCAGGGGTAGACAAAGTGAGTGGGGCAATTTCTTTTGGTGGTATATTTTTAAACTGTTCTTCAAGTTCGTCAGCTAAAAATTCTCGACATTCTACATACCAAGTATTGTGCATCATTTTAGGCAAACGATAGACAACCACGTTTAAAAAGCTGCCAATTAGCAAAGAAAGTATAACAACAAAAGTATTAAAGGCTGTTGGAAATTGTTGAAAAAAAATAATGGTTTGCTCAAACATAAATTACTCGAAAACAGATAAATAAAAAGTTCCTAAACCTATACGACTTAGGAACCCTTTTTAGAACCTAGACCCTAGAACCTAGACTTATACAACCATACCAATTTGGAATATTGGCAAGTACATCGCAATAATCAACCCACCAATAACGACACCAAGTACCGCCATAATCATAGGCTCTAATAAAGCCGTTAAATTGTCAACGGCATTATCCACTTCAGCTTCATATACATTAGCTACTTTTGCTAACATATCATCAACCGCGCCAGACTCTTCACCTATAGCCACCATTTGAATAACCATATCAGGGAATATATTACTGTTTCGCATGGCAAGGTTCATTTGCATTCCAGACATTACTTCGGTGCGAACTTCTAAAATAGCATCACGAAATACAGCATTGCCAGCAGCACCCGCTGCAGATTCAAGCGCATCTATTAAGGGTACACCTGCCGCAAAGGTGGTTGATAGTGTTCGGGCATAACGAGCAACCGCTGCTTTTTCTAATAAATCACCAATAACAGGCAGTTTTAAAATTTGTCTGTCTACTTGGTCGCGTAATTTTAGGCTATTTCGATGAGCACGTTTAAATAAATATATAAAAGCAAAAATAGCGCCTAAGGCGAAATACCAATAAGCAACCATAAAATCTGAAATGCCCACTACAAATAAGGTAAACCCAGGTAGCTCGGCACCAAAACCAGCAAAAATTTCTTGAAAAACAGGCACTACAAAAATAAGTAATATTGAGGTGACTACGGCAGCAATCACTAATACGGCAATGGGGTAAGTCATCGCTTTTTTAATTTTTGCTTTTAACGCTTCCGCTTTTTCTTTGTAAGTGGCGATACGGTCATAAATTGTTTCTAAAGAGCCTGACTGCTCGCCTGATGCAACTAAATCACAATAAAGATCATCAAAATATCGAGGGTGATCACGTAAACAATCAGACAAAGGAATACCAGAAGAAAGCTTGTGAGCTACTTCGGCTAATAGTTTTTGCATATTACCATTGTTATGCCCTTTACCAATCATTTCTATGGTTTGTACAAGGGGTACACCTGCCCCTAACATAGTGGCAATTTGGCGAGATATAACGGCAATATCACCAGGTGTGATAGGTTTATCGCCGCCCATACCAAAAAGAGGTTTGGCTTTTTTCTTAACTTTACTGGGGGTTATACCTTGCTTACGTAACTGTGCTTTTAATTCAATAATATTATTAGCAGACAGTTCACCGTTAATTTTTTTACCTTTGCGATTAACGCCCTGCCAAGTAAAAACGTCTAAAGTTTTAACTTTAGGGGTTTTGCTTTTTTTTGCTATTGCTGTAGCCATAAAGTTACCTACTTCGTTAATTTGCAGCTGTTACGCGGTTTATTTCTTCAAGGCTGGTCATGCCATTCATCGCTTTTTGTAAGCCAGACTGTCGTAAATTGTTATAACCTTCTTTTTGACATTGGTTTGCAATATCTAAAGAGTTTCCACCTTCCATAATAATAGATGAAATTTTAGGACTAATCTTAATTACTTCATAAATACCAACACGGCCTTTATAGCCTCCAGTACATTGCTCGCAGCCCACGGGTTTAAATAGTTTTATTTCACTTAGTTTGTCAGCAGGAAAACCTTGTTCAGCCAGTTGTTCTTGAGACAGTTCTTCATGGGTTTTACATTGTGGGCATAAACGCCTTGCTAAACGTTGGGCAATAATAATACTTACCGAGCTAGCAACGTTATAAGAAGGTACACCCATATTTAATAAACGGGTAAGTGTTTCGGCGGCAGAATTGGTATGTAAAGTTGATAACACCAAATGACCTGTTTGTGCGGCTTTAATGGCTATTTCGGCAGTTTCTAAATCTCGAATTTCACCTACCATCACAATGTCGGGATCTTGACGTAAAAAAGAGCGTAATGCACTAGGAAAAGTTAAGCCCGCTCTGTTATTAATTTGAACTTGGTTAATACCTTCTAAATTAATTTCTACAGGGTCTTCAGCCGTTGAAATATTACGTTCTTCTGTGTTAAGAATATTTAAACCCGTATATAAAGAAACTGTTTTACCCGAACCCGTTGGCCCAGTCACTAAAATCATCCCTTGTGGTTGATCTAAAGCCTCCATGTATATTTTTTTCTGCTCGGCTTCATAACCTAACATGTCGATACCTAGCATGGCGCTAGAAGAATCGAGAATACGCATTACAATTTTTTCACCCCACATAGTGGGTAAGGTACTCACACGAAAATCGATAGATTTTTTCTTAGAAAGTGCTAACTTTATTCTGCCATCTTGCGGCACTCGGCGTTCAGCAATATCAAGCTTTGACATAACCTTAAGGCGTGCAGACATACGTGACGATAACGATACAGGAGGGCGAGCAATTTCAGCCAAAATACCGTCAATACGAAAACGAATACGAAAAGACTTTTCATAAGGTTCAAAATGTAAATCAGACGCTCCTTTTTTTATTGCGTCTAAAAGAATCTTATTAATAAATACAACAATGGGCGCATCATCTTCACCCGCACCTGCACCAACATCATCATCTTTTTTCTCATCTTGAACTTCTAAGCCTGATAGTTCTTCAGAATCAATATCAGTAATATCAAGCGAGTCATTCTCATCTTCTAGCACTTTGTCAATACAAGCTTGTAGTCCATGCTCGTCTGTTAAAATAAGCTCAGTACTAAAACCCGTATTAAATTGTATTTCTTCTAACGCATCAAGATTAGTAGGGTCAGACATTGCAACAAACAGCACTTTGCCTCGTAAAAACAGCGGTAGTGCATTGTGTTTTTGTATTAACCTTTCGTTACGAATTCCTTCAGGGACTAACGAAGTATCAAAATTGGCAAGTTGAATATAAGGGTAGCCAAATTTTTGAGATAAAACAGCAGCAATTTTTTTGCCGTCAATATTCTTATCTTCAACTAAATAGCGAATGAAAGGCTTGTTCTTACCTGTAAAGTCAGTAAAAATCTCGTCGGCGCTAGTCATAGACACTAAATCTTCGTTAGATAGTGCAGATAAAACGCTTGATTGCTGGTGATTTCCTTTCATAAGTTTTGGGGGTAACCTTTTGAATAAACTCAATGAACATGTCAAATTTTAGTGTAACGTAATTTTGCTTAAAAGAACAAAAGTTTTATTTGTCATGTTGTTGTTTGTCATGTTGTTGTATGTAACTTTTTTACGTTAGCAAATTTAGATAAAACGGATGATAGAGAATAAAATAAGAAGAGCTAAGAAGTTTAAAGGTTGTTCTGACCCTTTTGATTCTCTTTTGATTATAGAATAACTTCATTTGAGCACGGCATGTCCAATATTGACAATATCAGATGAGCTAGTTATATTTACCCAACCATTAAATGAAGGGAGCAACACATGAATGTAAATTTAAGTACAACTTTTGACCATTATATTCGCAAACAAGTAGATTCTGGCATTTACAATAATGCTAGCGAAGTGATCCGAGAAGCTTTGCGCTTAAAAATGCAACAAGATGAAATATACAACACCAAACTAGATGCTTTACGTTATGCAATAACTGAAGGTGAACAAAGTGGAGAGCCTTCTGTGTTTAATATGAATGATATTATTACTCAAGCAAAGCAAGATATTGGTTTTAATAATTAATATCTTAATTCAACCACAAGCGAAAGAAGATATTAAAAACATTTGGCTTTATACATTTAAAACTTGGGGTGTAAAACAAGCTGATCTTTATACAAAAGATCTAGGTGTAACCATTGACTTATTAAGTGTAAACCCTAAGATAGGTTTTACTATTGAACATGTAAAGGAAGGCTATAGGCTTTATCGTTTTAGGCATCATTTTATTGTTTATTTATTTGTTAGTAACAGTATAGTCATAACCAGAGTTCTAAATAAGAACATGTATGTAAACAAACAGTTGTAAATTCAATTTACCAAACACTGTAGTGATCAATAACGGCACGCGGATTGTTTTTTTTCCACCAAGCCATGTTACTTAATAAGCTAGTTTGTGCCTGACCCCATTTAATTACGCTGCGCTTGTAAGCATAAATGCTCACCTACCAGTGAATGCTGTTGTAGGTGATATTTTAATGTTGTAAATCTGTGGGCAAAAAAAAGCGCTTTATTATTCTGATCCCTTTGATTAAAGAGTTGTTAGTGATGAGAGGTGATTAAATCAATTAACTCTGACTGACACCTTTTGCTAAAAAGTCAATCACATCTTCG
>JADGDH010000017.1:23964-35377 GCA_016745015.1 Colwellia sp. | reverse complement strand
ATAAATGGTCATTTTTGTATCATTAAAGGCTATATTTTTGTAGTATCTCTTATAATTTATTATGGAAGTTAAACTTATAATATTTGATCTAAAAATAATGAAATTATCAAACTAATAGAGGGACTTTTTATGTCTTCATTAAACCAATTAAAATTGAAAACCTTAGCTTTAGGCATCGCTCTTAATTTCGCTGCAGCGCCAGTTGTTTTTGCTGAAGATACTCCAGCAGACACTTGTGCGAGCGCAGCATCTTTGTTTAAAGATGGTGACATTGAAGGAGCTTTAGAAGAAGCTCAATGGTGTGTAACTCAATTAGAGCAACTTAAACAGGGAAAAGTATCTGCTTTTTTTAAGGATGAAATAAATGGATTCAAAGGTGGAAAACTTGATCATCAACAGGCGATGGGTATTTCCATGATTGAAAGAAATTACAGTAAAGATGGGAAAATCATCAAGGTTTCATTATCTGGTGGTGCTTCGGGAGCGGCAAATAATGCTTTTGCTGCACTAGCATCTTTTGGTATGCAATCTGTAAATGGTAAAAAATTAAGAATACAACGCAGAACTGCAATAGCCAGCGCTGAAGATGGAAATAATCAGATTGTCGTTACTTTAAAAAGTGGTGGTGTGCTCACATTTGAATCAAATGATTTGAATAGTGATGATGTGACTGATTTTGCAAAAGCTTTTCCTGTTGCAGATTTAGATGACTCAAGAAGATAAGTCATTTCAATTAGACTAGGTGCTGTCAACAAGCCCTAGTCTCAAATAATTCGTCGGCTTGTTTTAAAGTGGCTAATATCTGGCTATCAGTAAATCGTGCATTTTTCTATAAATGTTCTCCTACGTTTGACTTCGATTATTTTACGGGGGATTACCCAACCAAATGCAACAACATGCAAGGCTATAAAAACGAAATTAGCCCGAAAACCAAGGTTTTCGAGCTAATTTGCAACACTATGCAATATAGTGCAATAGATCTGGGCGTTACATCATGCCACCCATATTAGAGCTATTACATTGATTTTGCTTTAATTTATATCATGGGCTAAACACTGCCCCTCCACTTTGTACCCCTAAAGTTCAGGAACTTACCTTAACCTATTGAAAAGTAATGAAACATCGTTGTTTCATGAGAGTTTAAATTAATTTCAATAATTCATATTCAACCATTTAAATAACCAACTAGACTGTTGGCTGAGTACTAAATGTAAACTTTCCTTAGCTTTATAAGAGTGCCCTTCATAAGGCAATATTATTAGCTTTGCCGTTTTTTTGTTTGCAACCATTGCTTGATACATACGCCTTGATTGCATAGGAAAAGTTCCAGAATTCAAATCATTTTCACCATGAATTAATAGCAAAGGTTCATCAATTTGATCAACATATAAAAAAGGGGACATTGCCAAATAATTGTCTTTGGCTTGCCATAATGTACGCCTTTCTCCTTGAAAACCAAAAGGTGTTAAAGTCCTATTGTAAGCTCCACTTTTTGCTATACCTGCTTTAAATAAATCCGTATGTGCGAGTAAGTTAGCAACTGAAAAGGCACCATATGAATGCCCCATAATAGCAAGCCTCTGTATATCAATAACACCTGTTTTTTCTAAAGCTTTTACAGTCGCCTGAGCATTCATTACTAACTGTTCAATAAAATTATCATTCGGCTCTCCTTGCTCTGAAATTATAGGCATAGCCGTCGCTTCAAAAACTGCGATACCGTCTAAAAGAAAAGGCAAAGAAAGTTATTCGTTCTTGTCTTTGCTTTGTTGAAATACCGCCACGTAGTTCAGCAACCTTTATACCCTTATCAGCCATCAATTTAGCAAGTAATTCAATATGCTCTTTTCTTTCGGTAAGCACCATCACTGATCTGTCATTGTTTCAGACATGCTTATAATATTACCCTTATATAATTTTTTTGTAATGTTAATATTTAAACCATATACACATGCTTTTCAAATTTGAAAAATAATATTGAAGTAAACTAACTTTTGGTTTATTATTATTTTAACAACTAACCCTACTTCCACGCGTAGCATTGAGTCTCCTGGATATAGGGAGAAAAAGCCGACCTTAGTGTCGGTTTTTTTATAACTAAAATCTAAGGATTAGCTTTGAAGACGCGAGTATACATTGATGGATACAATTTATATTATGGTTGTCTTAAACGAACACCTTATAAATGGTTAGACCTATCAAAACTATTTATCAATTATATTCTGCCTAGCTCTTCAGAACAAACACACTCCTATCAAGATCTAAGCATCAAGTTTTTTACGGCTAATATTGTTGGTAAAGCAGCAATGTCTTCAGATTCATTAAATGATCAACAGGTTTATCACCGCGCTTTAAACTTTAATAGTGAAAGTAATCAGCTAGAAATTATCAAAGGCTATTATGCAATAAACGCTACGCGTGCGTTCAAAATTGACACCGATAAACCAAATAAGCCACCTAATGAATGTGAATATGTTGATATATGGAAACTTGAAGAAAAACAAACTGATGTAAATATTGCTGTCGAATCGCTATATGATGTACTAACTGATGATACCATCGAACAAGTTGTATTTGTAACTAATGATACTGATTTAGCAAGTGTTTTAGAAAAGATAAAATCTCTGGACAAAGTTAAAGTTGGCTTAGTTATACCGACTACGGATAGTGTTCGAAAGCCTAATGAAAAACTTGATAAATTTGCCGATTGGACGAGAAAGAACATTTTAATTGATGAATTAAAGTTATCTCAATTACCAAGAGTTGTCCAAGGTGGAAGAAAGCCTGCCATTAAACCTATCGGCTGGTTTGGACAACCAACTATAATTGAACAAATAATCGAGACATTATTACAAGTAGAGAAAAATCGAAGTAAATGTTGGAGGTGGTTAGAAACAGCGCCACCAACTTTTGAAGACTTACCAGTATTAACTGCCCTTCCAATTGCATTACTCAATGATGTGGAAACAGCCAACATTGTGCTTCAATACGCCAAAAAATATGTTGATTTCCGTCAAAATTAGCAAAAGGTATAATAGACTGCAATCTCTTTCTAAAAATTGAGAGTAATAATATTGATCTTTGAATTATTAATAGAGAAAAATAAAAAGCCTGAAAATAATGTTTTCAGGCTTATTGAAACGTTATGATACGTAATGAACGAAAAATCCGCTACATCATGCCGCCCATGCCAACTACAGACCATGCAGACAAGGGCTCGAAATATTCTGTAAACTTAATACCCCTACCCTCACTTTTTAACCTTTATCCTCTAAATCAATAAGTTCTTTTGTTCATTGAATTGATACCCTAACGCTTTATAACCTTTTTCTCGTTTCTTCCACATACGCTGTAATGTCGGAAAATCATCAATAAAATCGTAAACTTGAATAATAGTTTTACTACTCCATTCTCGCTGAATTCGTCCAGCGTATTGCGCTAAAATTCCTTTCCAAGCTATCGGTAGTGTTATAAATAAAGTATCTAAATGTGGTAAATCAAAGCCTTCACCAACGTATTTTCCTGTAGCTAAGATAACGACAGCATCATCTCCTTCTGGCTTGTTAGACAATAAAGCTATTCGATCCTGCCTTTGCTTTGTTGAAATACCGCCATGTAGTTCAATAACATTTATACCCTTATCAGTCATCATTTTAGCTAGTAATTCAATATGCTCTTTTCTTTCGGTAAGCACCATGACAGATCTGTCATTGTTTACGGACTGCTTGATGCTGTTAACAATCATTTCATTTCTAGCTTGATCACAAACTAAGTGTTTATAAACTTGAGATATATGTGGTTTAGTCTCAGGAATTAACCATTCTGAAGGAAAACTAGTATTAGTCTTAACCACCTTCACATGTTGTTCAAAGCTACTGGTGGAGCTTGCTGCCTTATAAACAACAGAGCCTATTTGGAAGTGCATTAATTTTTCTAAACCATCTTGGCGTTTAGGTGTTGCCGTAAATCCGTGAATATATTTAGCATGCACTGACTTTATCAAACACTCATAGTTTGATGCAGGCAAGTGGTGGCATTCATCTATTAATATTTGCCCATATTTTTCAATGGCAGGTTTAATGTCTATTCCATTACGGCTAACTAGGCTTTGATAAGTAGCTACATCAACTTCATAGGTCAGCTTATCTTTACCACCTAATAATGAACCTACTTCCACGTTCGCTAGGAATACTTTTATCCGTTCAAGCCATTGTTCCGCTAATTGGCGGTTATGAACCAAAATTAAGGTATTCACCTTCCTTTTTGCGATAAGAGCTAATCCTGTAACGGTTTTACCAAAGCCCGTCGATGCAACAAAAACACCATTTGTTTGTGCAAATAAAGCATCAACAGCTTTCTTCTGCTGGCTTTTAAGTTTACCAGTGAACTTGATTTTTTCTAGTTGGCTACCTTCAAATCGTTTATCGATGTATTCAATTTCTATTTTTTGGCCTGATATGATGCGAGTAACTTCGGCTAAACAACCTCTAGGTAAGATTAAATAACCATTTTCTATATGTGCGGAACAAATATATCGACTTGTACCAATCGTTGATAAGCGTAAGGCTTGTCGTTTATAAAACTCTGGATTAGAAAATACTGCACAATGCTTTAACTTAGCCGTCAGTTTTCCGGGTAAATTAGCGATTGGAACATATAACTGATCAGCTAGCGTTAATGTGACCTTCTGCGGACAATCATTGATCTCAATGCTGTCATCATCGTTAAGTTTCTTCCATGGCTCATTCTTTTCAATATCATCAGGAGTTCGTTCAATATAAGAATTTAACTGATTAAGCGTTGATTGAAGCTGAGATTTAGTCATCTTCTTAGTAGATGCCAATATTGACCACTGATCATTATAAGGGACGCCTTCATTGTTAATGAAAACGCTATTGTTATATTTTCTTGGCTCTAACTGTAGTGGTAAAGCAATCAGGTTACCAAAGCCACCCTCCGGCATAATATCTTGGTTAGGGAATAGTCTATCGAAGCAATCAAATGATAGTAACGGATAGAGCTCCATTGTTTTACGAAGTAAACCATTACCTAATCGCCGAGCATCACTAGCAGCTACCGCTTGTGAGAAAAAGATCCATATATGGCCACCATTCCCACTTCTTGAACGTTCTAATAGATAGGGTATATTTAATGATTCGCAAGTCGTTGCAAATGCAGATGTAGCCTCAAACCAGTCCTCTTTATCAAAATCCGCAGCAAGTAAATACGTTGAATTATCACTTAGGAGAGGGTAGATACCCATGGTTTTTATACCTTTTAAATGTCCGTAGATAGCTTGATGGTCAGGTACTTTAAAGTTCTGATTTTTACATTCAGTACAACTAATTTTTGGTTTATTGCAAATTTTTGGCTGCCATTCATTCCAACAAGCAGGTGAATAGCCACTTCGACCATTTTTCGATTCCCATCGAAATGGATAAACATCGTTACGGCCTTTAAAATATGAAAGAAAAAGGTCAATTTTAGATTCAGGAGAGGCGTGTAGATTGAAATTTTGGGCTAATTCAGCTTCATGTTGCGTTATTAACACTTGGCGATCATTAAGCAAAGCAAGCCGCTCTTCATTTAATAATTGAAGACGAGCATCTATTTTGGCAAGTTTATTAATATGGCTTTCAGACATGATTATAATCTTACCAAAATACGATTAGAAATGTTTTGAGAGATCCATGCGTTGGTGAAGAATACGAGCAACATCAATACCGTAATCACTGACTTGATAGAACACAATATGCTTTTCTATAGGAAAGCTTCTAGCACCATTATAAACATCATTTCTTTCTCTACCGAAGTCAGGGTATTGAGCTAATTTTAATAAAGCTTCATCTATGGTTTGTGCATACACCTTTGCCTGTGCGCTTCCCCAAGATTCTATTGTTGTTGAAATTATTTTGAATAAATCCTCTTCGGCTAAAGGAGATAACCTATAGTTCGACATTTGCATCCTTACTTGTAGACTTACTATCTACTGCAAGGGAGGCTTGTTCAAATATATCCATTACGCTGTGCTTTGATGATTCGCCAGCAGCTAGTTGTTCAAAACCTTTCGCTACTTCTTCTCGTAATATCTCAAGTTGCTTGTTTTTAGCAACATCTTTTTCAAATAACAGTCTTAATCCATCACGGATCACTTCACTTGCTGAGGTATATAAGCCATCAGATACCTTTTCAGTAATTCTTCGCTCGAATTCTTTACCTAAAGAAATATTCATAATTAACACTCCAATCATCTCGTAATCATATTATGCGCATGATATGCACACAATTCAAGTCAGATTAAAAGGTTAAAAGCAAAGCTAACATCAACTCATTTGTATCAAATACAGTAAAAATAGATTTAGCGTGGAAATCAAACAAATTAATACCCCAACTTATCCCCCCGAAATTGCAGTTATATGCAACCGAATGCAATAACATGCAGCCCCTAAAACGAAAAAAGCCCGAAAACCAAGGCTTTCGAGCTAATTTGCAACATTATGCAATATAGTGCAATAGATCTGGGCGCTACATCATGCCGCCCATTCCACCCATTCCGCCCATATCAGGCATAGCAGGAGCTGCAGCATCTTGTGGTACATCAGTTATCATTGCTTCAGTTGTTAACATTAAGCCTGCAACAGAAGCAGCAAACTGTAAGGCGCTACGAGTTACTTTAGTTGGGTCAAGAATACCCATTTCTAACATATCACCGTATGTACTATTGCCAGCATTGTAACCATAGTTACCTGTGCCGTTACGTACTTCGTTTAACACTACTGATGATTCATCACCACAGTTTGCAACAATTTGGCGAAGTGGCGCTTCCATAGCACGAATAGCAACATTCACACCATGAGTTTGATCTTCGTTAATACCTTCAAGGTCTTTAATTGCTGTAGCTGCGCGAACAAGTGCAACACCACCACCCGCAACAACACCTTCTTCAACGGCCGCACGCGTTGCATGTAATGCATCTTCAACACGGGCTTTTTTCTCTTTCATTTCAATTTCAGTCGCTGCACCAACTTTAATTACTGCAACACCGCCAGCAAGTTTAGCTAAGCGTTCTTGAAGTTTTTCTTTGTCGTAATCAGAAGATGAATCTTCAATTTGACCACGAATTTGAGCAACACGTGCTTGAATATCAGCTTCTTCACCAATGCCATCAATAATAGTTGTATTGTCTTTAGAAATGATTACACGCTTAGCTTGACCTAAGTCTTCTAACGTTGCTTTTTCAAGCTCCATACCAATTTCTTCAGAAATAACAGTACCAGCAGTTAAAGTAGCAACATCTTGTAGCATTGCTTTACGACGGTCACCAAAACCTGGTGCTTTAACAGCAGCAACTTTAACAATACCGCGCATATTATTAACTACTAAGGTAGCAAGTGCTTCGCCTTCAACATCTTCAGCAACAATTAATAACGGCTTACTGGCTTTTGCTACACCTTCAAGTGTCGTTAGCAATTCACGAATATTTGATACTTTTTTATCCACTAAAAGAATGAATGGATTTTCTAGTTCAACAGTTCCGTTTTCTTGGCTGTTAATGAAGTAAGGAGATAAATAACCACGGTCGAATTGCATACCTTCAACTACGTCTAGCTCATCAATTAGTGCTTGACCTTCTTCAACAGTAATAACGCCTTCAGTACCTACTTTGTCCATAGCTGTGGCAATGATTTTACCAACAGTTTCATCTGAATTGGCAGAAATAGTGCCGACTTGCTCAATGGCTTTGTTGTCTGTCACAGGTGAAGAAGAGTCTTTCAAAGCTGCAATAGCAGCAATTACTGCTTTATCAATACCACGCTTAAGATCCATTGGATTCATACCAGCAGCTATTGATTTTAAACCTTCATTAACGATAGCTTGAGCTAAAACAGTTGCCGTAGTTGTACCGTCACCTGCTTCATCATTGGCTTTAGAAGCAACTTCTTTCACCATTTGAGCGCCCATATTTTCAAATTTATCTTCTAATTCAATTTCTTTGGCAACGGTTACGCCGTCTTTAGTGATTGTTGGACCACCAAAAGACTTATCTAAAACTACATTACGGCCTTTAGGGCCTAAGGTTACTTTTACCGCGTCAGCTAATACATTTACGCCATGTAACATTTTTACGCGTGCGTCATTACCAAATAATACGTCTTTTGCAGCCATGTTATTCATTCCTGTTTATGTTATTGGGGTAGAGTTATGCTCTACATCAAATTAAAATTTAGTGATTTTAAAAAATAAATTATTCAACAATTGCTAAGATATCGCTTTCAGAAAGAATCAATACCTCTTCACCATCAATTTTTTCAGTTTTTACGCCATAGCCTTCACTGAAAATAACTTGATCGCCAATTTTTACGTCTAATGCACGTACTTCACCATTTTCTAGGATGCGGCCATTACCAACAGCAACAACTTCACCACGAGTAGACTTTTCTGCAGCACTACCCGTTAAAACAATGCCTCCAGCAGATTTAGATTCAACTTCTTTACGTTTTACAATTACTCGATCGTGTAATGGACGAATGCTCATTTATTTTCTCCTGAAATTTTTGAGTTTTAACAAATTTATTTATATGTTTGTTTATATAGTACTAGTGTGTAAGTAAATGGGGCTAAAAATGTACTTCACAAGTCTTTCTGTTATTTTTTTAGCGTTAATAGCAGTAAATCATTAATCTTTACGTTGGAAATCACCTTCAATAGTTTCCCCTTGATGATGAGTAATCGGCTTTTTATCCGCAAAAACATCGGTACTTTTTACTTCGCTATCAAATTCATTTTCGTAAGTATTGCCACTTGTTTGGGTAAAAGTAGACGCATGGAAATGTGCATTGCCACCAAAGGCACTTCCTTGGTTAGTTTCTATATGTTTTTGCACTGTATTTGCCAATGCTTTACGAACATTAGGTACAAGTAATGAAAGGCCGAAAACATCAGTAACAAAACCAGGTGTTACTAAAAGCACACCCGCCACCAATAACATTAATCCTGTGACTATTTCACTTGATGGCATTTCACCTTGCGCCATTTTAGTCTGTACAGATTGCAGAGTAGCTATTCCTTGCTGACGAACATATTTAGCACCCAACCAAGCACTAACAATAACAATAGCAACCGTTGGCCATGCGCCAATAAGCTCTCCAACTTGCATCAACACAGTAATTTCAATAATAGGTACAATAATAAATAGAGCAAATAATATGCGAAACATAATAATTCCTTAAGTTGTTCTGCAATTAATATGGGGCAATTCAGGTCTTTTTCAAGCACATAACATTTTTACATCACTTATTACTGGTGTTGTTAAGTTTTTTTTAAGAGAATAAGACTAAATTATTGTTGTGAAGATAAAATACAGTGCGACAATTAAGTACAACTTTTAATAAAAACTGACTGTGAAAAATTTGCACTGTTAACTGTTAAATTCTCAAATTAATAAACTACACCCTTATTGGTGTAGCTGAAGTGATTGCTTTGAATATCCAGCAAGGCGATAATCACTATTTAAACTGGATCCGTAAATATTTAAAGTAGTATTAATGAAAAAATCATCGTCGTTTTTTAACTTATTCGTAACTAAATCATTAAGCATATTTATTGTTTTGATTATTACAATTATAAGCTTTCAGCCTTTAGTTAGCCAAGCACAGCAGTCTATTTTTGACACCTCTGATTCATCATTATTTAGTAACGACGATGAGTTTTTAAAAGTAGACCAAGCGTTTATTTTTAATTTTGATCAGAATAATAATCAACTGCATATCAGTTTTGATATAAGTAAGGGTTATTACCTTTACCGCCATCAGTTTAAGTTTACAAATGAAAATGCGACTATATTACCAGTAGATTTACCTCAAGGTATAGATCATGAAGATGAGTTTTTTGGTATCCAACAGATTTATAAGAAACAGCTAAACTTTACGATTAATATTGAAAAAGCTAATAAAAACGCACTTATTACTATACGTTATCAAGGATGTGCAGACAAAGGGTTATGCTATCCACCAACAATAAAAACAATTGCTTTAGATGAAATACTTGAGCAAATTGCTATTAATAATGCTTCTACCATTTTATCCGCATTAAACAACGAAAACGATGCTCCAACTATAACCACTAACAGTAGCAGTAAAGATTTTGCGGTTAGTGAACAACATCAATTAGCCGATATGTTAAAGCAAGACAGCTTACTACTAACGCTAATCGCCTTTTTTGTTGGTGGCTTGTTACTTTCTTTTACGCCGTGCGTATTTCCTATGTACCCCATCTTAACAGGAATTATTGTCGGAGCAGGTAAAGAGCTAACAACTAAGAAAGCTTTTACTTTATCTTTTTTCTATGTGCAAGGCATGGCGGTTACTTATACTTTATTAGGCATTGTTGTTGCCTTAGCAGGAGCGCAATTTCAAGCCATGTTTCAGCACCCTATTGTATTAATAGCGCTTAGCATTTTATTCATCTTTTTAGCCCTTTCAATGTTTGGTGTTTTCAATTTAGCACTACCTGCGAGTTGGCAGAACAAATTAAACAACCTAAGTAATAAGCAAAAAGGTGGCTCTATTGCTGGTGTCGTTATAATGGGCGTTATTTCTGGTTTAGTTGCTTCTCCATGCACTACCGCACCTTTAACAGGCGCTCTACTCTATATTTCTCAAACGGGTGATGTGGTATTGGGTGCATCAGCGCTATATGTATTAAGTTTAGGTATGGGGTTACCGTTACTTATTTTAGGCAGTTCGGGTGGTAAATTATTACCTAAAGCAGGCGCTTGGATGAATATTATTAAGAATGTTTTTGGTTTATTGCTGTTAGCCGTACCTATCTTTTTATTAGAGCGTTTCATTCCCCTAGTTGCTAGCCAAGCGTTATGGGCATTATTAGTATTAAGTGCAGCAAGTTATTTTTACGTTGCTAACCAAAACTCAACCATAGATAAGCCCAAAGGTTTTGCTTTTGGCTTACGTTCTCTGCTAATTTTCTTAATGATGTTTGTTGGCGCAAATATGGCTTATCAATTAATTATGCCAAATAATAACCAAACATTAATAGAAGCACCAAAAAACAATGAAACACAGCACTTTACACAAGTAAGCTCATTAAAAGAATTAAATGCCACTATTGCCCAAGCAAATGCGCAAGGCAAAACAGTGATGGTAGATTTGTATGCTGACTGGTGTGTGGCTTGTAAAGAATTTGAAGAATACACCTTTCCCGAAAAATCAGTACAAGCAGCGCTGGCTAACTCGGTATTGCTACAAATAGATTTAACCGAGACAAGTGCGGAGCAAAACGTAACATTAATGGAACATTTTAATGTGTTTGGTTTACCGTCAATTTTATTTTTTGATTTAAATGGTAAAGAACTCAGCCAGCAAAGAGTTACTGGCTTTATGGGTGCCAATGAATT
>JADGDH010000017.1:0-23864 GCA_016745015.1 Colwellia sp. | reverse complement strand
GGGCTTTTATCTACTTGTGTTTTCCAAACCCCTCCATGAATATGGGTTTTAATAAACTCACTTAACTCTATTTCTGGTACGGGTTTTGAAAAATAAAACCCTTGAATTATGTCGCAATCATTCTCAGTTAAACTACGTAATTGTGCCGCTGTTTCAACCCCTTCTGCAACAACGGTCAAACCTAAATTTTTCACCATGGCAATAGTCGACATAATTATTTGGTAGTCCGAATGATTTTCTAACATACCAAAAACAAAACTTTTATCAATTTTAATTACATCAATAGGCATTTTTTTAATATAAGCCAATGACGAATAACCCGTACCAAAATCATCAATAGCAAAACTAAAGCCCATAGACTTCAAGTTATCCATCGTTGTAATAGTGTGGTCCATATCTTTAACCAAAGTTTGTTCTGTCAACTCTAATTCAAAATCTTTAGCGGTTAAGGCAAATTTATCTAACAAACTTTGTAAATAGCTTGGTAAATTAGCATCTAAAAATTGCCCTGCCGATAAATTAATGGCAATTCTTATTTCAGATAATCCGTGCTCTTTAATCATAATAGCCAACTCAAAACAACGATGGATAATCCAATACCCTAATTCAATCATGTGCTGAGAATTTTCTAATATAGGAATAAAGTCTTCTGGTGAAATCATACCTCGCTCAGGATGCTGCCAACGTAGTAATGCTTCAAAGCCATATATCTTTTTATCCCTTGCCCGCAACTGTGGTTGTAAGCTTAAACTAAACTGTTGCTTAGCCAATGCTTGGCGAACTTCAGTTTCAAGCATTACTTTATGAGCAACTCGCTGGTACATTTCTTGATGATAAACATGGTATTGACTACCGCCATTATCTTTTGCTTCATACATAGCGATATCCGCATGAGAAATTAAATACTCAGCTTTCTCATCACAAGACTCTGTATATGAAATGCCAATACTAGTAGAAACATAAAAGATACTAGAACCAAGCCTTATCGGCTCTTTAAATTGCCCAAGCAACTGCTCAGCAATATGTACCGCTTCATTAACAGATTTTAAATTCCCTAAAACTACTACAAACTCATCACCACCAAAACGACAGGCTAAATCTACTTTTCTTACACTTAAACGAATTCGCTCTGCTGCTTGAATTAATAACTTATCTCCTTCGGTATGACCATTACTGTCATTTACTTTTTTAAAGTCATCCAAATCTAAAAATAAAACAGCAACACCACTAGGATAGCGACCAATATGAGCAATTGATTTACGTAATTGATAATTCAACATATTACGGTTAGGTAAACCTGTAAGTAAATCATACATGGCAATGTTTTCTAACTCTTTAGTTTTTTGTTCAACTTCAATATTTAACTGCTCTAATTCATAACTCAAATCTAAAGCAGAATCAGTTAACACATCTAATTCATCAGAAAAAAGAATAGGCCTTTTCAGTTTTACTTGTCTAAATTGATCAAACTTTTTATTAGCTAGCAAGGGAAGCGCACTAGACAAACGCAACAAACGTTTAGTAAATGGACGAGCAACAAAATAAACAAAAAAACTTAATATAACAAATAAGGCACTGAGCGAAATTAAGAACTGCTGTATGTATCGGGAGTTTTTTTCTTCAAAAGGCGTAACATCATCAATTAAAGATAAATAAAATGCCTGTTGACTACTTTGCGCTAGCGGTAATAAATTAATTAAATAACTACGATTAGTTAAATCAATTTGCAAACCTTGTTCAAGTATAACAGCTAAACTTTTTTGAGGATTCTCATCAAGAAGTGATTGTGTTAACTCCATATTTGATGCTGAAATAATTTTTATCTTGCTAGTTGGTTTATTTGCTTTATTTGTTTTTAGAGGGAGACTAATTATTGCAACATCACTATTTAACGAAGTGTTTATTGCATAAAGCATATCGACAAGACTAGCACTTATTGTTACCACCACTGTTTCACCTTGATGATTTAATAAAGGTAAACTGAGTAATAACTGACACTGTTGTTGACACTGAATTTGATGATTAGGACGTTGAAGTTTTAAAACTTGATCAACATTTTCTTGCGCGACTTCAGGCATAGTAGATGTTATAAAAAGTGTTTTTTTATTCGAATCAACTAACCAAATATCTTCTACATTTAAGTTAAGTTGCAAACCGTCAAATTGATTCGCAAGTTGCTCTGCAAAAACAGTGAAATCATCTTGCTGTGAAAATTGCGTAATTTCTGAGAAAGATTCAAGCCAAACATTTAATTTAGAACGCAAAATATCACTATGCAAAGCAAACTGAGCTTGCCCTTGATCTAAGGTGTTTTTCTGAAACTGTTTATAATCATCTTGTAAACGCGATAAAGATAATGCTGAAAAACCTATCGCTAAAAATAATAAAGTTGAAACTATCAGTATCAATAATTTGGTTGGAACACTAATAAATTTTTTAGTCATTAGCAGGCCTCCCAGTTAAAACCAATACATCAATTGTATAGCCCATAATTGCCAATTTTTACTGTCATTCATTTGGGGGTTTGGCAAAACCACAGGGGTAAGCCGAGCTGTTCCCTGGAACCAATGGTACTCAAGCCTTAAACGTAAATCACTTGAAAAGTCATAAGATAGACCAATAGTCGCATCTCTGTGATATGCAAAATAAGCAGGTATAAGACCACCACTTTCTTCTTCTAACTTTCTACCATTTTTATCCTTTTTATCATTATAAAATCGCTCATAACGTGCTAATAAAGTTAACCTTTTATTCACTTTATATCGTGATTGTACATACATACCTTGCCCAACAGGTTCTGTAAAGTATAGCGGATGATAAAAACCTTCTACAGCAAATACTTCTTGATACATTTCACCGCTAAACTCCCAATTTTCCCCTTCATATAAAGCATTCATAGTGATAAATTGAAAAGTAAAATCACCATCAAAAAACACGTCAGCCTCGTTATTAGCCTGATAACTAAACTTAGAGTCTAAATAAGACATTCCGAACCGCCACGGTGAAAATACAGGCTGCCAATAAATACTCGCTTGAATATCAGAGTCTTGCTTAGTTGTGCCTTGAGCAAATTTACTTAAAATCATTTCAGCTTGTTTATCTGATATTGGCGAAGTACCGTAGCTAAAATTAAAATCAAAATTACCATAACTATCGTTACTATGGCTAATTTTTATTGCAGCACCATCACCACCAACAGCTACATCTCTAAAACCATCAAAATAAACAGACTGAGGTAAAATAATGCTGGGACGGGCGAACGGAATGTCTCTAGAGCTAGAATAAAGCCAATGATTATTTTTATAACGACCTAAATAAATATTTGCTTGCCAATTTTGGCTTTCATATACCGACCAATCTAACAAGGCATAGTCAACACGAACTCCTTCCGCATACCTATTTCCACCATTTAAATAAACAACCTGACCTGCCAACCTCAAATTAGAACTCAACTGGTAAGAAGCATTAATACCAAGCTCTGTTAGTTTTGGTGATATTGAACCATCATCATTAACAAAATTACTACCATCAACATCAATCAACCCTTGAGCAATAAAACCATGAAATTGAAAGTCTTGCTCCACTGCTTTAACATTAATAGCAAATAAACAAAATGTTGTGAATATTATAAATAATAACTTTTCCATCAATATATTTACCATTTTAGCCTTTAATTTGAACAACATTTACTGCCTCCTCATCCTTGATATACTCAACATAACCAATAGCTCCTGGCGTTTTTATTACAGCATCTAAAAGAGCTTCTGGCGTATTTACCGTTATTGGTGCAACTCCTAAACCTGAATAAGTCAATTTATTCCAAATACGATCAAGTTGATAAGGAAACATTTGTAGACGCTCTTTGCTAAAACGCAAATGAATAGCATGCTGTCGGGGTAAAACGTACACTGTAATACGGTGGCCATTAGCCCACTGTATCTGCCGCATAGTATAAATACGTCTTAATTGTGAGGTAGTTAATATAGGCTCACTAACCGATGGGTGCATAATAACCTCAACAGCACAAACTGTTGAATTAATGCAACCTAAAAGTACAAGCAAACATAAATAATAAAGTGTTTTGATAATACAATCCTTTTATACCTAACAATATCCATACACGAATATTTGTTAAGCATTTACCAACTATTAAGTGGGGGGTTAATAGGTATGGTAATTGGAATTAACTAAAAGAGAAGCTATAAAGCTTACAGCTTATTGAAAATATTAAATAAAGATTAATTTTTCCAACAAGATATCAGATGTTACCCAACTAATACAACTGGTAGTTACATTATTTTAAGTGAAACTATTAGTTGTATCAATTATTCCCCATACTTATTTCAACTATGCCTTTGAATTTTAATAAAAAACACTGTATCTAGGTGCTTTATCAATTTATCCTAAAAGGTGTAATACTTTTAAAAATGCAACACCTTAAAAAATCATCACCTTGCACAAGTTAGTATAGTAAACAACAACTAAAAAAACACTATTTAGCCACTACCAACAGATAAGACCAGTATTTTGCTGCTATATTCTGCGAAAACACTATAATAATCGTCAATTATAAAAAAAATCTTTTTTTATTCACAATATTATTATTTTATGTAATCATTAATAATTATCACTCTTTAAAGGTATTTTTAACGAAGATGAGCACAAAGTTTAAAGTTTTAGTGTTAAATGGTCCTAATTTAAATATGTTAGGTAAGCGTGAGCCTGAAATTTATGGCGCACAAACATTAGATGAGATAATTGAACAACTGACCAGAGAAGCGCAAAAAAAAGAAATAGAGCTTTCTCACTTACAGTCAAATGCTGAACATTTATTAATTGAAGCAATTCATCAAGCTCACCAACAGGTTGATTTTATTATTATCAACCCTGCTGCATTTACGCATACCAGTATAGCTCTTCGTGATGCTTTATTGTCAGTAGCAATACCTTTTATTGAAGTACACTTATCTAATGTTCATGCAAGAGAAAAATTTAGGCATCACTCATATTTGTCTGATATTGCGACAGGTGTCATTTGTGGTTTAGGCACTAACGGGTATGGCTATGCACTAGAGTCAGCTAAAGCTTGGCTACAAAAAAACAAAATACATTCTACATAAGTACAATTATAAATTGTAATTTAGTAACAAAAAATAACAGTTAGTTATCAAGAACTAACTTAATATTAATTTAAGTAAATTTGAAATAAGGTAATGTAATGGATATTCGTAAAATAAAAAAACTTATCGAGCTAGTTGAAGAATCTGGCATCAACGAATTAGAAATTTCAGAAGGTGAAGAGTCTGTACGTATATGTCGTGGTGCTCCTGTAGTAGCCACTGCTCCTATGGTACATACAGCACCAATTTCAGCAGCACCAATTGCAACAGCGCCTACCGTTGAAGCAGCACCAGTAATATCTGGTCATGTGGTTCGTTCCCCCATGGTTGGTACTTTCTATGCCTCTGCATCACCTGACTCTCCTTCTTTTGCAGAAATTGGCCAACATGTAAATGCTGGTGATACCTTATGTATTATTGAAGCAATGAAAATGATGAACCAAATTGAAGCTGATAAATCAGGGGTTATCAAAGAAATTTTAGCACAAAATGAAGATGCTATTGAATTTGATCAACCGCTATTCATCATTGAATAAGCCCAACCAAAAGGGTCATTCCATGTTAGATAAAGTTGTTATCGCCAACCGTGGCGAAATTGCCTTAAGAATACTACGTGCTTGTAAAGAGCTAGGTATTAAAACTGTTGCAGTGCATTCTACTGCTGATAAAAATTTAAAGCATGTACTGTTAGCTGATGAAACTATATGTATTGGTAAAGCATCAGCGCTTGATAGTTATTTAAATGCACCCGCCATCATTACTGCGGCCGAAGTCACCAATGCTGTTGCAATTCATCCTGGTTACGGATTTTTAGCTGAAAACGCTGACTTTGCTGAACAAGTAGAGAAATCAGGTTTTGCCTTTATCGGTCCGAAAGCCGAAAGCATACGAATAATGGGTGACAAAGTTGCCGCCATCAGAGCAATGAAAGCTGCTGGAGTTCCTTGTGTTCCAGGTTCAGATGGACCATTAACCGATGACGCTGTTACCAATAAAGCACACGCAAAACGAATAGGTTACCCTGTTATTGTTAAAGCTGCTGGTGGCGGTGGCGGTCGCGGTATGCGAGTTGTTCGCAATGAAGAAGAGTTAGTTGATTCAATTGCATTAACCAAAAAAGAAGCAGGTACCATTTTCAAAAATGATATGGTTTACATGGAAAAATTCCTGGAAAACCCTCGTCATGTTGAAATTCAAATCATTGCTGATGGCCAAGGTGCAGCAATTCATTTGGCTGAACGTGATTGTTCAATGCAACGTCGTCATCAAAAAGTAGTTGAAGAAGCGCCAGCACCAGGAATTACTCCTGAAATGCGCGCAAAAATTGGTGAGCGCTGTTGTAATGCTTGTATTGAAATTAACTACCGTGGCGCTGGTACTTTTGAATTTTTATACGAAAAGGGTGAATTCTATTTCATTGAAATGAATACGCGTATTCAAGTTGAACACCCCGTAACAGAAATGATCACGGGGGTTGATTTAATCAAAGAGCAACTACGTGTAGCTGCGGGACAACCTTTATCTTACACTCAGGATGATATCAAAATTGCAGGTCATTCAATTGAGTGTCGTATTAATGCGGAAGACCCTCGTACTTTTATCCCTTCACCAGGTAAAATTACGCGTTTTCATCCACCAGGTGGCTTGGGAGTTCGTTGGGATTCTCATATTTATGCTGACTATTCTGTGCCTCCACATTACGACTCTATGATTGGTAAATTAATCACTTGGGGTGATAACCGAGACGTAGCAATTGCACGTATGCGTAATGCACTTTCAGAACTTGTAATAGATGGTATTAAAACTAATATTACTTTGCATCAAGATATATTAAATGATCAAGGTTTTGTTAACGGTGGTGCAAACATACACTACCTTGAGAAAAAATTAGCTGAAGTTGAGTAACGCTATCGTTAACTAGCTCAAGATAAAAGCTTTGCACTCGCAGAGCTTTTTTATTTCAATTTTTAAGGATTATCATGACCATAGCACTAGAAAAGCCTATTCCACCAGCTGATGACGATTGCTGTGGCGGAGGAGCATGCAATCCCTGCGTTTGGGATTACTATTATGCTGAATTACAAAAATGGCGTATTGAGCAAGCTAAATTAAAGGAACAAGAAAAAGATTGATACAACCACTTTTTTCACTCATTTCCTTAAAACCATAGTATGTATTCCTGCTACTAACACCTCCATACTTCCTCAATAAAAACTACTAACGTAGCCTGTAGTCTAAGACTCTAGCAATTTTTCCTATTGCCATAGTCAGAATGATATTTATAGCGTAAAATTTAACATCACATAAGTGATAAATATTGACAGGAATACTTTCCAATTAATGCTTTTGAACATTTCAAACCATCTCAGCGCACTTATCCTGATTTTTTATAAAAACAGCAGGATTTTAATAACCATCACCTTAGTGTTAGCCTTTAATTTTGCCACTTTTGCTAGTAATTTAACCGTAAAACTCAATGGTGATTTACCTGAAGCCATCAAAAAAAATATTCACGCCTATTTAGGCAATTTACCAAACACCATATTAGAGCGTTCAGCATTTATCTATTCCGCCAAAGACAACACATACAATGCATTACAAGCCTTAGGTTATTACCAATCTGACATCATTGTTAACGTTGACGAAAACTCTTGGAAGCTAGTTCTTACCGTTAGGTTAAATGAGGCAACCTTAATTGATAATATTGATATCAACATTGCAGGAGAAGCACAAAACGATTCTGCTTTTATCGTTTTAATCAATAATATTAATATTCAATCAGGTGATAAACTCCACCACGGTAAATATGAAACCCTGAAATCTAGCTTACTGTCCTTGGCCTTACAACGTGGCTACTTTGACGGTACGTTAATAGACAGTAACATCACTATAAAAGAAGGGTATGATTCTGCAGACATCAACATACATTATGAAAGTGGCTCTAGATATCGATTTGGTGAGGTTAATTTTAATGAAATAGCACTTGAAACTAATTTGCTATCAAGTTTAATTCCTTTTACCAAAAGCGATTTTTATAACACCAATGATTTTCATAAATTACAGCAACAGCTGCAATCTACACAATATTTTGGCAATGTTGATATTACCCATGCAGATAAAAGCCAAAACGAAAAAAATAAAGACTTTACTGTTCCTATTGATGTATCACTAACACCAGCTAAAAGCCACTTATTTGATTTTGGTATAGGCTATGCCACAGATACTAAATTTCGTCTTTCTGCTAGTTGGCGTACACCGCTTATTAATAAGTACGGTCATTTTCAAGAAACTAAAATTGAGTACTCGTCTATAAACCCTACAGGTAATTTTATTTATAGTATTCCATTAGGTCATCCAACTGAAGATCTTTTACAGTTTAAAGTAACAGTCGAAAATGATGAATACCCCGATTTATCAACAAAAGTTTATTCAGCCCAAATCGGTAGAATAATCAGCAAAGATAACTGGAATAGACAAATATATACACGCCTGCACAAAGAAGCATGGCATTATGATCTAGATGAACAAACACCTAATATTGATTGGTCTGACAAAGATAATGCTAAGTATATTATCCCAGGAGTTACTTGGTCTAGAACAATTCGCTCTGGCTCTGCTTTAGATCCGAGCTCAGGCTTTAGACAAGTATACAATGTTGAAGGAGCACATTTAAAAGCTGCTTCTGACAATAGTTTTTTTAGGTTACATGGGCGATGGAATTTCATTACAACCATAACAACAAACCACCGTCTAGTCGCCCGCGCAGAGCTAGGTGCTATTTATGTAGATAGAGATGTACAGTTAGCACCCTCTTTACGGTTTTATGCCGGTGGCGACCAAAGTATTCGTGGTTTTGCTTATCAATCTATTGGCTCAACTATTCCTTCATCATCAGATCCTGATAATCCAACCCAAATTGAAATCGGTGGTACTCGTCTGATAGTCGCTAGTATTGAATATCAATATTATGTAAACCAAAAGTGGCGCATTTCCTTATTTTCAGATGGCGGCAGTGTTGCCAATAAAGGAGAGTTTGAACCCGTATATTCGCTAGGTTCAGGTATACATTACCTATCACCTGTCGGCGCTGTAAGATTTGATCTTGCTTATGGCTTTGATGATAATGATGATAATGGCAAATGGCGTATTCATATTAATTTAGGCGCTGAGTTATGATTTTTCGTCAGTTCAGCCTGATTATCTCCAAGTATTTGGCAATAGTACTTTGCCTGATTACGGTTTTACTCACTACCCCTTGGGGCACACAACTCACCTTACAATTACTCAATAATATTGACGGAATAAGCGTTGATTATCATAGCGGCGCTTTAGTTAGAAATGTTCAATTAAGCTCACTTCATCTGGAGTTAGATGAACTTGATATTAGTGTCGAAGGATTATCAACCGAACTGGATTTTTCCTGTGCTTGGAAAAAGAGATTATGTATAAAATCAGCTAAAGCAGACACTTTATCTTTACGGCTCCTATCGAGTGACAAAAAAACACACCAAGTTTCAAAAATTAAAAATGCTAGCGCTCAATTGTTTGAAATGCCCTTCTCCATTGAAGCTGACTCAATTAAACTCAAAGAAACTCACTTAGTAATTAATAACAGTGAGATATCTATTGGAGATTTTTCAACGCAATTAACAATTAACAAAAGTGAGTTTTCTTTCTTAACAGCCAAAGCTCAGCAATTAACCGTGATCCTAGATCAAAGCGAACAAGAAACACCTACTACCGACAAAGCCCTAAAAAATTCAGTCAAAAAATCATTTATTTTACCTGAGCGTGCATTACCTGAAATTAACCTACCTTTTGCATTAATGGTTAACCAACTACATGTTGATGATATCAAGGTAGTAACAATTGATAATCAAAACTCTAGCTGCAAACCATCTTGCCAACAATGGCAGTCATCAAATAATAAACTGAGTGGACATTGGGTTAATTCAGATGTCAGTATTAGTCAATTTCAAACAACCACCCACTCATTCTCTATTAAACAATTAACCGCTGATGCCAAGTTGCTCCCCCCCTATCAACTCAATACCCAATTAGTTAATCAGCTTAACACTGTGCCTTGGTGGCCAGAAATCGCCAACACGACTCAAAGATTATCAATACAAGGTTCATTTGATGATTTAAACTTTGATCTAATTAGCAAAGGTAAGCTAGCACTAAAAAGCCATGGAAAGATTAACTTAATAGATGAAGACATGCCTTTTGATATCAAAGCCGATGCGGAAAATATTCCTACGCCAGCCAATTTGTCTAAGTATGGTCAATACTCATCATTGGCTTTATATCTTTCAGGAGACTTAAAAAAACAAACAGTTGAACTAAACAGTAAGATCAAAGGTTATGGCTATAGCAGTGCTCAAGTAAAGTTATCAGCAAACCACCAAAATGGTCACTTTAATATTGATGAATTTTTATTTGATGATACAGATTCTTCAAGCCAGTTAGATTTTCATGGCGATATAGCTATATTAGCTAATGATATCACTTGGCAGCTATCAGCCAACTCAACAGGCTTTGCTTTACCACAAATAAGTATGCAGCTTTTGACTGAGTTAATACACGATATAGACCAAGTTGATGCACTAGCGGCTACATTTACACAGCAGAGCACTGGGCGATTAAAAGGTAACATCACTAGCAAGGGAGCATGGACAGACAATACATGGTCTGTTTTATTTAGTGATACTGAGCTATCTGGGCATATAAATGATATAGAGTTAATTATCAAAGCAAATATCGGTCTAAACCAATCCGGCGATTTACAACCAGGACAGCTGTTTATCAATTTCAATGATAGCGCTTTAACGCTACATGCCTCAGAAAGTAACTTTTGGGACGTTAAGGGGCAATTAAGCGTAGACAATATTAACCAATGGCATAAAGGAGTAAACGGTGGCTTTATTAGCAATTTTTCAGTTACAGGAAAGCAAGACAACCCAATAATTAAACTAAAAACTCAATTAACCAAGCTAAATTGGCAACAATGGAGTAGTAACTTATTGACGATTGATGCTCATTACCAGCCAATGCGTGATCACAACATTCAACTGACGTTAAATAATGACCAATTACATTGGATCAGGGGTACTAAAAACTACAATGTTGATAACCTTCAGTTTACTATTGACGGTAATGCTAATGAACATCAAATATCAGCACTGTGGTTAGGTGATTTAGCAGGAGAACTTTCATTAATAGGTCATTGGGATGATAACTTTACTCTGTGGCAAAGTTCAATTGAAAAAAGTGTATTAAGTTATCAACTTATTTCCCTACAAAACGATAAAGCATTTTCTGTTGATATTGACGTAGCCAAACAAGCAATCTCAGTTGGCAGTCATTGTTGGCAGGATGACGGTTTATCCGTTTGTTTACCTGACCAAGTCAGCTTGGGTAAATCTGGTGATGTGGCAGTTAAACTGCACATTGATTTATCTACCATTGACGAGTTACTTTTACCCAAAGACACTGAGTTAATTAGCCTGCTTAATGGTGATATAAAACTTAAGTGGGCAACTCAAAAACCCATAGAAGCTTCGGCGGAATTTTCTTTGTCATCGGGTTACCTAAAAGTAAGCGATGAATTCAATGAACATAAGTTATCACAATGGTCTCAAGGATTATTTACATTCGCTATTGATGCACAACAATTGACGAGTAAGCTGTCATTAACCAATGTTAACAACCTACCTTTAGTACATATCACTTCAAAGCTTGATTTAATTGAAGACTCCCCCTTTAATCAATCACCGATTAATGCTCAAGTACTATTGAATGATATAAATCTGCAGCCTTTGCAGAGCATTATCACCAATGTAATTACCTTAGAAGGTAAAATCAACGCAGAGGTAGCAGTTAATGGCACACTTAAAGCACCTTTGTTCAATGGTGACTTATCATTAAACAAAGGCAAACTCCGGATAAGACAAAACGCCAATACCTTGGCCGATATATCAAGTTCAATTGCAATTAAAGAAAATAAGGCAACACTGGCTGGAAAGTTTTTCATCGAAAATAAAGAAGCTAATTTACAGGGTGACATATCATGGCAAGACGACCTAACCATGAATCTAGAGTTAACAGCTGATACCTTACCTTTAGTTTTTCCGCCACAATTAATGATGAGTATTTCGCCCACGTTGAATTTTCAACTCATTAAAAAAGAATTAACTATCAGCGGCAATATCGATGTACTTGAGGGCATTTATAATATTGAGAGGCTTTCTGATAATAGTGTATCACTCAGTGATGATGTCATTATTCTTGATCAACATGGCAAAGCTACCATTAAAGAGTCCTCTGGCTTTGATATCAAAACCAATATAAAGGTTAATATCGACAAAGCCTTTGAAATATCTGGCCAAGGTTTACAGAGTCACTTGTTTGGTGAATTAAAAATCAGCCAACATGATAAACATCCATTCCAGATGTTTGGCAGGATCCAATCCATTGATGGTACTTTTCAAGCTTACGGTCAAAAGCTGAAAATAGAAAAGGGAGAGTTAACGTTTAATGGCCCTATAGATAACCCATACTTTAATTTGCGTGCCAGTCGACATATTAAAGCCGAAGACATAGACGTTGGCATGCAAGTAACTGGTTTAGCTGAGGCATTAGATTTTAAGCTTTTCTCATCGCCTACCATGGAGATGCCTGAAATGCTGTCCTATTTGGTTAGAGGACGAAGCTTGGATGCAGGTACTGAAAATAGTACTGCTGCTGCCAGTTTTTTGGTTGGCTTTGGTGCCACCAACAGCGTAGGTTTATTTGATCGCATTGAAGAGATTCCACTAATTAGTAATATAGCGGTTGATACGGAAGGTGAAGGTGAAAAAACTCAAGCAACCGTTAGTGGCTACCTAGGTAATAGGGTTTATTTGAAATACGGTATTGGCGTTTATGAGCCAATTAATGAACTCACGGTGAGAATGTTTATTTTAAATCGTTTTTGGTTAGAAATTATCAGTGGTATTGAGCAATCAACAGATCTTTACTACTCCTTTTATATCGATTAACCCCTAACCAAAAAAATAAAACTTCTAAGTAAGTGGATAAATTAACTATGCCACTTCAATAGGAAAACTTTAAGTTAGTAGTTAATTACGCTGAAGGTATTGGTAGAAGTGGTGGCCCCTCAGTGACTTGAACACTGGACCTACCGATTATGAGCGAAGGTGAACAACTCAAGTTTTCAGTAACGTAAAGGGTATGTTGAAATTGCGGTAGGTACTCGATTGCCAACAAACAGCATAAAAAGCCAGTAAGCACCTATGAAAAACGAAAGGACAGGAGGGCGACCAGAGCCTAATTTTCTTGTCTTTTTTCTCAAGTTGAAAACCAATGTTTCGGCTACGAACGCATATCTAAATGAAACTGAACACAGCTCCTCATGTTGATCGTACAAGAAACAGAGATCATACAATTCCCCGTTCCACACCAAGTTGACGCCTTCGAACAAGACGAACAAAACGACCGCTACTACGGGCAACTCAGCAACAACGTCACCAGTCTAGCAATAAGTCGCACTCTAGTTTTGTTTTCGCTTTCGCAGCCCTAGACTTCGGCGAGAAGTGAAAAGAAAATTAGAATGTGATAAGCGTTCGCGACAAGCTGAAACGGCATAGCAGGCAAATGAGGCTAAACAAATGCAATCAGTATCGTAAAAATGTGCAGCATCAAAAGTTTGGTGATTTAAAATAGAGATAACGGAATATTACTTTATACATTGAGCATATCATGTTCTAATAAAGCACCGATTTTTATAAGTTTTTCTTGATTTTTTACTGAGGTCAAATGAAGTTACAAGTAGTTGAAGATAACGCCAAATATTGGGTTATTCGTCCAGGAAGTGACGCGAAATTCTTTAGACATTTTAAGCAAAATGGTGTCGTAGCGTTAGGACACATCGATCATGTATTTAACCAAGAAGGTGTCATCGAATCCGTTGATCCTGTTGATGTCTATGCTCTATTAAAGACAAGTCTGGATGATAGAAAAAAAGCATTATCAGAAGAAAATGGCGAAAACGTTGAGCAGCAATCAGATGAAGAACTGAGAAAAGAAGCTTCACAAATAACCTCTTCGGTTACACAGGTTAAGACTTTCATTAATGAGCTTAAAGTTGGTGACGTAGTTATAACGCTAAACTCTAAAAATGTATTGATCGGCACTATAAACTCAGAAGCTTATATTGAAAATGATGACTTAAAAGCTACGAGATTCGACGGTAATGGATATCTTGAACAAGATTTGTCGTACAAATTAAGAAGAAAAGTTGAATGGGAACGCCCTCGATTGAGAGATTCCATTCCTAAGCCAATTAGACCAAACTTTAGCCCTAGCCAGACAATTTTTTCAATTAGTGATAAAAACACAGAACTGTTTACTCACTGGCTTTACGGTACCTTTCTTAAAGGTGAGCGACTTTATTTTTCGACTAAGATTGATCAAAGAGAGAAGATTAGCCAATTTAACCTTACAGAGTTTCAAAGATCTATACAAAAGTTAGAATTGCTAGCTAAAAAAATCGCTGATGAAGAACTTGAATTTGGTGATGACATGCTTGCTCAGATTGAAGAGCAGTACATTCTTTGTGGTATGCACAATGAGTTTACATTGGCTACTAAAAATTCTTTCTTATCTCCGGGAAATATATGGAGTGATGTTGGCGGTAATCTGAAAGAGTTAGCTATATTTGCTATACTTGTCGGTAGTTTGTTCGGAGTAAATGTTGAAGCAGCAGAAGGCGTTGACTTAACTAATGATCAACAAGCAGCCATTACTAGAACAGTACAAGAAATGAGAGCTACTGGTGCAGGAAAGGGAAATTTCGACCTATTTAAACAGGAACTAAAAGCCTCTTTAGATAAACCCAACAAGTCTTTGAAAGAAGTTGAAATAGATGCACTTGAAGATAAGGAAGTTATTGTTTTTCCTAAAGTTAAGAAAGAGGGAGATACTGGGGTATGATCCTAGGCATAGGTGTATTTTCCGCTATTGTCTTAGTGATAGTAAGCGTTTTATATATCTTGAAGAAATTTAACACTGACTCTGCATCTACAGCCAGTGTTGCCGTTTATCATATTGTTGCTGCAATAAGTATTGTCGTGGCTGGTGTTTGGGCTTTTACCTCTTTTGATCTTCTTAATCAAAGAGATATCGCTCAAGCGCAGTTAACAGAATTAAAAGAAAAATTAAAAAATGTTGAGTCATCTAAAATAGAGTTATCGACAGAAGTAGTAAACTATACTGGAGTTCAAACAGAAAAAGAGTCTAAAGGCTTAATCGTTAAAGTAAAGTTGGTCAATGTTGGTAATACGCCCATAGAGTTTGATATTTCAAAATCAGCTTTAAAGATATATCAAATTGAAGCACGTGGTACTGAAATGGGATATAGCAAACTATATGAACCTGAGGTGATCAGCGAACTTGCGCAGCTAGGTGCGAAAGAAGAAAGTACTCCGTTAACTAGCTTTGTATCATTGACCTCTTCTGAGCGTGTGCTTAGCTACTTTGCTGTTCTACCTAAAGATAAGATGTACTATGTCGTATTTTCTACCAAAGCTGATAACTTCAAGAGTGATGATGTTAAAAAATGCGAAAGTAAATCTGGATGTAAATGGTTTGTATCCAACTATCTGTTTTTAGAATAATATTGCCCGCAATGATGCCTGACAGCTTTGAAGAGAACAATATCACCGAAATTAGAAACAAAGAGCATACAGATACCAATTGAACTACAAACTGAAACCATAAGGCAAGATAATTCAAAGTAACACCACTAACAGCCACTCAGTAACAATGTCACTAATCTACCAATAAGTAGCACTCTACTTTTGTTTTCGCTTTCGCAGCCCTAAACTTCGGCGAGAAGTGAAAAGAAAAGTAGAATGTGATTAGCGTTCGCGACAAACTGAAACGGCGTAGCAGACAAATAAGGCTAAACAATAGGTCACTTTTCTAGTGAAAGCTACAGCATCGTTTGCTGTTAGTTACTACTATTAAGCTTTCACCATTGAGGTTACAATTAGCCGTTATCAGTCAGTGTTCTCGTCTAAAATAAAATCTAAAGTTTCTCTAATTTCGGGGGTAGCATTAACAAACTTAATCTTCTTATATGCCTTCATCCCTAAATGTTTCATTGGTGAAGCAAAAAGGCCACTTAAAAAGCTATGCGGTGCTGATTCTACATCATCAAAATCAACAATAATTGATTTTTCTAAATAGATTTCAGGAAATAATTTGTCATCTCTATATTTTATCGCAGCGTCTTTGTCTTCGGCATAGGGTCCAAAATAGTTTCTGATGCTGAGATAAAAAGAAGAGTCATTTTCGCTTTTATCTCCTTTTTCCTGCTCTTTTTTTGCTGTTGCTCTAAATTCTTGCATCATTTGATGAAGCGCGAAATTTGCACCTTCTTCCAGTTTTACTGAAACTAAAACAAAGGTGCCTTTCCAATCGTTTTCTAATGTCTTACCTGTAATATCTCGAGGAGAAATATGTAATAAACCATTCCCTGAGACAATATGCATATCAGCTTTTAACCTTCTGATAATATTGGTTGAAAGGTAAAGGCCTACTCCCGCATTATTTTTATGCTTATAAGGGTCGGTAGAGCCAAAAGTTCCAGATACTTGGGGCTTAACTGCTAATTTGATAGCTTCTTCATCTGATTCTTGCCCAGGATAGGCTTGTTCTATATGTGATTTAATTCCCATACCTGTATCAGCGATAATGAAGTGAATCTCATTAGACCTTTGATACCAAGTAAATTGAATTAGAGAAGGTGCTCTAAGTGATTTCCCTCTATAATCAAAAAATGATTTTCCATGCTCTAAAGTATTATAAAGTAGTTCACTAAGTACATATCGTAAGGTATTTAAATACTCAACGTTAAAGTTCTCTGTATATGTTTCTACGTTTGCAATGGCCTTTTTAAAGTCAGCACTATCTCTTATGGCAAATAAGGGTTTTTTATTTCTAGATTTAAAGTTTAATTTCGGGTTAACTGCTACTTGAAATAATCCTCTTCCACCAATAGCCCTGTACATTTCACTGGCACCATTTTGGCTTTCACTTTCAATAAAGCTAACTCTACAGCCATTATTTTTTAAATGCCAAGCGTAAGCAACAAGAAGAGAAATAGCTTGATAATTAGCTGTGTGACATTGCCTTAAATCAATGACAACAGGACAATTTGATATTGACCAATCAAAAAAGGATAAATAATTATCGAAATCATAAACACCATGATCTCTAAAGGCAAATAGAGGAGGAAGTACTAACGTTTTTGTATTCTTTTTTTCTAGTTGACGCTTCACTCTGTTCATTTCCTGAGAGAAGTAGCTTCCTTTCTCTGACATTGTAATTCTAATTATATTGGGTAATAAGTTAAGATTAACTGGTACTTAAGAGCAACACAATTGAAAAATATAAATAATTATTGATCTAATGCAATTGAGTTAAATAAACATTGATAATACCTAAAATGGTAACTCATCACCATCTACTTTCTTCGAGAAAAGGGGATTACGTTTTGGCCTTTTCGGTGAAGAAGTCATAAGTTGGCGGATTTTGTAGTCGTAACCAAACAGACCAATACCTCTGATCGTAAAGCTTTGAACACCACCAGAGCGCCTTTCTTCGAAGTCTGTAAAATCACGAATAAAAGCATAAAGATAACGACTCGACAGCTTGAACTTGTTGTTTTCTTGCACTTCCAAGCCAGTGATGTTCAGCTTGCGAATGTACTTCTTAAAACCTTCTTGTTTTTTCGCTGCAATACGTAAGGCGTTGATAAAATAATCATTGATGGCATCTGCACCGATTAGCTCAACCATACCATCACAGGCAATGTCTTCTCGTAATGCTTCGAAATAAGGTCGAGTATCAAGTCGTTTGGTTACCGCTTCGTGAAACTTCCAGATTTCTTTTTGTCGATCGTGGCAAATGGCATCAAGTGCTTGTTCAACAGGAAGAATAAGAGAAAGGCTACTCCAACTTTTGCTAATGTCCCCCATCAAACCTGATTGCTCATACCGCTCCGATAAACCTTTCACAGCATCCACGGATAAGTTGGATAAATCATCACTAGAACAACCTAACTCTGACAAGCATTGATCAATAGCGGCATTTCTTGCCTGCATTTGCATGTTAGAAGCTCGGTTGATAATGGCGTTGCTTTCCTCGTCTGAAACAACATGTTCCGAATCGAAGAAACTGATTTCACCAAAGCATTCTCCGCGCATCAGTGCTACGTTCAAACTAGCATCATTAACATACTGTGCTTCCATCGAAATGTTGTAAAGCTTGGATAGAATGGCGATCTTGTTGATCTTCGGTGGCTCACCATTACCATACTCGTAATGTAATGGCATAAAGTTGTGGTGATGTTTGGTCGTAGCATTAACATCACGTACCGCACGAGTATAGTTATTTTTCCCATCACAAAGTAACAGAGCGTAATCTAGCGATGCTTGGCTCAGAGCTTCTACTTTTCTACGCTCATGATCAAAGTCAATCTCACAGCGGTTCAAATCAGAATTAAGTAAATGTAAGTAAACCTGTGGTGTAGAGCGGCGACAACGTCCAATAAACTGCTTCAATTCATCAACAGGTAACTTACGAAATACGTGAACTGATTCAATGTTCTCATTCTTGATGTTGATCGCTTCATCCAATAAGGAGGTAGTCAGTACAATGTCGTAATCAGTAACTTCACTAGTCTCAAGTAACTGAACGACATCATCAGACTTTTGGATCTCACTATGGATCTCAAGTACCCGTAAACCTTGTTGCTCAAAACAGATCTTGGCATGTCTGATCTGCTCTTTGTTGTTGATCCTAACCATAGCGACTTTGCCATCGGAAGGGGAAATCTGGATCAATGCCTCTTCAAGTAATTGGTAGTTCTTGTAGTAGATGACATCTACATCAGGTTTTTCTGTTGGTGCATGAGAAATCAAAATTTGCTCATCAAACTCTAATGGAAAGATCTCAGTTTGGAAAGTCGCGCTGATCGTGATCACTTGCTTGAACGTTTTGTCGATGATGGCATCAAGAACTACAGACAAGGCTTGTTCACGATAACCTGCGGCTTGATAAATTTTGTGTGCCTCGTCTACTACCAACACATAGTCTTTCAGGTAGGTGTTTTGCTCGAGTAAAGTAGCTAACTTGTCGTAAACACAAACGATAACATCACCGTGAAGGGCATTTGTCGTCTCTTCTCCTGTAAAGCACTGTACTTTCTTGTTGTCTTTGAAGTCGCTGGCGATCTGCGCAACTTGTACCTTGACGGGACAAACCAAAATGACTTTGTTGGTCTTCGCAAACTCTTCGATGATAAAAGTAGACTTCCCTCGACCTGTTGGTGCTTGTAGGTGAGTAAGTGCATGGCGGATCTCAATACCAAGATCAGTAATGTACTCGTTTTCGGCTAACTCAGGTTCGGTAATAATAGACATCAATACAACTCCAGAAATAAATGTAACAGAAGACGTAGAGCAAGATGTTTCTACGGCGATTTCTCGCGAGTATAACGGCAAAAAAAGAAATAACAATGTACAGAGTTTTCTCGTAATCTACTGATAAATAGCACTATTCCTTATTGTTTTGAACTGCTGTAGGCTGATGCTTTTCCAAAGGATAGGGTAGATAGGAACAGAGACCCACCTAAACCAGAATAGAATGACAGGTTAAAGCACTAGTTCACACGGCTAAAATGAGGCAGGTTACTTTCCGTCTCAGTCGCTAAAATAGTTGAAAATAAATAGCAGTGAAACTGACAAGCAGAAACTACGCATGTGATCACCAACAAGTAGCATTCTGATTTTGTTTTCGCTTTCGCAGCCCTAAATTTTGGCGAGAAGTGAAAATAAAATATGAATGTGATAAGTGTTCGCGACAAAGTGAAATGGCATAGACGACCAATTAGTCTAAACAGTTGGTGATTTTTCTTGAAAATCCTGCAATAACAAAACTCCAGCGTAGTGTTAGCTGTTAAGTAAAAATACTGACATGACTAAACTAAAATCACACGACAAGTTAGGGATGCGACTTGGAATCATACTCACCGAACTCTTTACGGGTAAAACCGTCGAACTAGAAACATTGTCGCTAGAGTTCAATGTATCAGTGCGAACCATCCAACGTGATCTCAACGAGCGATTGATGTATCTACCCATCAGTAACACACGCGGAACATACAAACTTGATCGAGAATATCTGGCAAGGATAGTTAAAAATAACCTCTAGTAAAAAAATAAAAGCCCCAAGCACCGATAAAGGCGCTTGGGAATTTTTTCTTTTCACATACTAGCGAGACTAAGCTACTTTCGTTGCATTGGTAACAAAATCAGCAACATTACTACTAACATCACGTAAGCGGTTAGATGCTAGATGAGCATACTTTTCAGTAGTTTGTGATGAATGATGCCCTAATAAGTGCTGAACATCATAGAGCGAAACAGAAATAGGATTACCGTTGCCATCCGTAGTACTGCCACTCGAATTGATTAAGATACTGGCAAAAGTGTGGCGTAAGTCATGAATACGAAGTTTCTCCAAATCACCCGAGCGTTCTTTGATCCTCGCAAAGGCTTTCTTCGGATGTGACATTTGCTTCTGACCAAATCGACCAGCAAAGATGTAAGGATGACTAGCAACACGTAAATCTTTCTGAGTATCAATAACAGCTAAAGCACTTGCATTAAGTGGAACAGTACGAGATAAACCTGCTTTCGTGTGTGGTAGAAACAAACTCGTCGAACCATCTTGGTGTCGTAAGTCTTCCCACTTTGCATTCAACATTTCACCTGCTCGCATACCTGTAAGTAATGCCAATCGGAAGAAGTTAGCTGCACTTTGGTTGCTGTCCTCACTGCAAGCCTGAAAGAAACGAGTGATCTGCTCACTACTCAAGAAGAAGTTACGCTGATTGTTCTCCTTCAATTTTTTCAAACTAGAAGCAGGATTGGTATCCAAATGTCCCCATTCACATGCTAATTTCAACATGCGATGAATAAGCGACAACATACGGTTGATACTGGCAGGTTTCAACTTTCCCTTGAGGTTGTCCATGAAGCGTTGGATCTCCTGAGTCTGGATAGCACTAAGTTTCGACTCGCGCCACAGAGGATAAAAGTAGTTCTTCAAAATAGACACATCATTTCGGTAGCTCAACTTGTTTGCTTGCGAATACGGTAAGTAATGATCTTCGCCAAACTCGAAGAATGACAGTGCAACACGTTTGGCATCACGTTCAGCTTTCGGATCAATGCCATCAGCTACCATACGTTTGAACTCATTAGCACGAAGTCGAGCATCCTTCACATCAAAGGCACCTAACTCACCAATCATCAATGACCGCTTTCTACCTTCGAAGTTGTAGCGGAACATAAAACGAACCACTCCCTTACGATTAACAATTGCACGTAATCCCGTACATGCCGAATCAGAATACTCGGTTTCTCGACTAGCACTGTCTTCGGGAGTTGCAGGTAAATCTTGCAAAAGTGATTTCGAGAACTTGAAGCGTTTTTCTTGTTTGGTTGTTGATTGGTTGGACATAACAGATACCTCTAAATAAAGTTTTGTTGTTAGGTATTGAACCAGAGGGCACTAAAGCACTTTGCTAGGCAAGCAAGTACAGGAAAAGTGACCAGAGAAGTTCAAACGGAGCAGAATTGCCCACTAATGTATTGTTAGTTGCTACATAGCCAAAAAAAGTAGACGAGGAAGGTCAAAGAAGAAGATAGGTAAATACTGGGGTTAGTTAGAGCAAACCAACCGCCAATATCAGGGACAACTTATTTTTTTCCTTTGTTTGTTTTAGGCTCTTTTGGTTTGGTTAACGTGTTGCGCCATACAGCAAAGTCACCGACAAACTGGTGTAAGAAGATACTTTTCTCGCTTGCAGCTAACAAACCTTCGGCACGTAGACAGGCACACAAGAAACCTGCATTGTTGCTGCTGTTCCCCTGAGTGAAGACTGACTTGAGCATGGCACTTTTAAAGTCAACCTTTGCCGTTAGAGTGGCAGCTAGGCATGTTTCAATGTCATCAAGTAGGATAAATTCGTTGGAAAAGAACCCACCAGATGAATTTGCACTAACGCGAATACAAAGCTTTTCGTCAACCAAAGCAATGTCATAACTCAATTCTCCATCAGCATGTCGGTTAAGCTTCGGTGCAGTTGCAGATTTCAGCATGATAACTACTGTTGTTTCTACCGTTGTTGTTTCAGCTTTCTTTTTGCTACTGGTCATAGTGTTCTCCTTTGGTGTTGTACTTGGTAAGTAGTTGGTCTAACAGTGGATGTATGAACTGTTGAAATAGTAAGTAACTGCCACCGCCATCCTGAGAGGTAATGACAAGGGCTAGATACCAGTTTTCTGTTAGGTGAACAATTGACTCAACACACTCGAATTGTTCTGAAATAACAGCGAGTGAGTTAGAATCTAGTGCCATTTCTTCTGGTAACAACGCAAATAACTTCGTGTCTGTTTCTTTCCAAAACATTTCGGCATCTTTGGTTGAATCAAATGGCATCAACAGCTCAGCCATCAAAGCAACCTTCACTGTTTCAACGTGAGGCAGTAAGTCAAACTGTAAAGGTGAAGTAAGTGTTTGCATGACATCCCCTCAATCTACTTCGCCAAAGATAAGACCAAGTAAACCACCAGTGATACCTCCTGCTGTACTACCGACATAAGGAATAACACTTCCAGCTCGCATACCAGCTAAAGCACCCGTAACAGCACCTTTTTTACTTGGTTTGAAGGTGTACGTTTGTCCGTTTTTCGTGATCATGTGAATACCTCAAGATGTAATAAAGTTAGGCTTCCAAAGATGAAGCGAATAACTAATATGTATCTCAAGGGTGGTTAGATACGGTGGTAGGTAAGGTCGAGAGATAACATCAGGTAGTCCCGTAAAATCCAAACATGAAACACCAACAAACAGTGAACACCAGAGATTACATTGAATAATTGTCTAATTGAAAAATACGCTACGCCAAATCCTTTGGCCGCTTCACTTTATTTTGAAATAAGACAAGGATTAAATGTTGTAGTTACTATAGGTTCGCGACAGTGAAAGTAGGGTAGGTTTTACCAGTTGATCGCTGGACGGATTTGTTTGGCGGTGGCGAAGTTGTAGCTTTGGTGATTTCGTAGATTTTAGGATGTGATTTTCTAGTGTTAGTTCGTGCTTGGGATTGGTAGTCGGTAGGGCTATAGCTGTTTTGATGTGTTTTGTTGTTCTAGGCTAGAGCATTGGTAGGTGTTGGCGGAAATGATGCTTAGGTGTAGCAGTGTTAGGGTTGCTTGCTCTGGTTCATGTCTTGTCTTTAGGTTGTGTTTGGGAGTGATTTTGGTGTAGAAACCAGTTTTTGATACGCGTAGTTCGCTTTCTTCTACTCTCTGCTTTCTGTTTGAGTTGTACGGAAATCTATGGAAGTAGTGCTAATGTGTTTCTGTGGTAAGTGTTTGTTTTACGGTGATTTTGTCTTGGTGAGTACTGATTGTTTTGTTTTCCCCAGCCATGGACAGGCGGAGGAGGGTCTAACTTGACTTTGATTTTGTAACTTGAAGGTATTTTGTTGAAAACAAAGGGAAAAAATGGTGGCCCCTCAGTGACTTGAACACTGGACCTACCGATTATGAGTCGGGCGCTCTAACCAACTGAGCTAAGGGGCCATATACATAGAAGTGTATATAC
>JADGDH010000016.1:32996-35631 GCA_016745015.1 Colwellia sp. | reverse complement strand
GTATAATGGTTGCTCAATACAATATGTATCCTTGTTGAAATCAATAACGCAGCATAAAGCATTAAAAATTGATATAACGTCAAACGAGCAATAATGAGATCATCAAGCACAGACTTTTGATGAAAAGTAAAATAAATAGTATAAAAATAAACTATCCTCTTGAATTATGAAATGAAATAGTTTATTTTTTGAACAGGTTACATATCTATTAAATATTGTCTTTAATTAGGTCATATTTTGAAAAAAAATGTAATCAAATTAAAATTAGGTAAATAAAATGCGTAAGTCATCCCCTAGAGGATTAAAGTTGACAACGGTTATTTTTGTAGTATTTGTTATGACCGTTTCAGCAATATTGAGTAATACCTCAGTAGCTGATGACATGGAAGTAAAAACAGCACAATCAGAATAAAAATAAATTATTGAATAAATTAGAATCTTTTATTAATAATAAAACTTAAGCCCTGTACTCAATAATAGTTACAGGGCTTTTTTCTGTGAAGTTTAGCGCCTATTTCTTTTTTTTTGCCTTTTTCTTCATTTGCTTTTTAGCTTTTGCTTTTTTTTGTGCAGTAGTTAATTTTATTTTTGCTTTTTTGTTAGTAACTCTTGCTTCTTTGTTTCTTGGGCGAAGTTCGTTAATGACTCTTCGTTGTAGACGCTCGTTTTGATAACGTTCAATTTTTCCAACGACAGACATATCATGGGCTTCTACTAACGATATTGCAGTGCCCTTAGAGCCTGCGCGACCTGTGCGGCCAATCCGGTGAATATGAATATCTACTTTGCGTGGCATGTCAAAATTAATAACATGGGTGATATCATCAATATCTAAGCCTCGGGCAGCAACGTCTGTGGCAACGAGTACTTTAATTTCACCACTTTTAAAACGTTCAATTGCTTTATTGCGTTTATCTTGTGGCATTTTTCCTTCAAGCCAAACACAAGGTAATTCTTCTGCATATAACTTGCCTGATAAGTATTGCACTGTTTCTCGTTTGTTAGCAAAAACAACGGTACGATTTACGTCTTCTTGTTTTAAAATATTTACGAGTAAATTTAATTTATGTTGTGCGCTATCAGCAATATGCAGCCATTGATGTATTTTAGCTTTCTCTTTACGAGAAGGACTTGATTCTAAAAACTCAGGCTCTTTTAGTACCTCTTTGGCAAAGCGGAGCACTCCTGCTCCTTCTAAGGTTGCTGAGAAAAGCATGGTTTGTTTGCGCCAACGGGCTTCTCCTACTATACGATTTATCGTTTCGCTAAAGCCTAGGTCTAGCATGCGATCGGCTTCATCAAGTACTAATATTTCAATTTCGCGGGCATCAAATTGCTCGTTCTCTATGTACTCTAATAAACGTCCTGGTGTTGCAACTAAAATATCGGTAGTACTATTTAGGATATCATCGTGGCTACCGTAATTTACACCACCAGTGATCACGCCCGTTTTAATTTTAGATAGCTTAGTGAGTTTTTCACTGTCTTCACCTATTTGAATTGCCAATTCACGCGTAGGCGTTAAAATTAAGACTCTTGGAAAGCCAGGTTTAGTTCGTGGGTAATCGAGTAAATGTTGAGCAATTGGCAATAAAAATGCTGCTGTTTTACCTGTACCAGTTGGCGCAGATGCAAGTATGTCTTTACCAATCATTGCATTTGGGATAACCAATTCTTGAATAGAAGTTGGCTTTTTGTAGCCCAGTTCTTTAATACAGGCTAATAATTCAGAGTCGAGATCAAATTGCTCAAACATAAGGGCTTTCACTAATTTTCAGGTGGATATTATAGATGATGGTGATTATAGTCTCTTTCGCATTGGCTGTAACTAATTTATCTCGTTACTCAGTATCGTTTTATTTTAGCTTAACTTTCAGCATATTCTTTTAAAATTTGTTCACACCAATGGTTGATTCTATCTTCACTGAGATCATATTGATTGTCTTCATCAAGTGATAAACCAACAAAATACTCTTTATCTTCTGTTAGTGCTTTTGAAGCAGTAAACTCATAGCCTTGGTTAGGCCAATAACCAATTATATTGGCTCCTTGCGCGATAACTTGTTCGTGCAACATGCCTAACGCATCTTGAAACCAATCGGTATAACCTATTTGATCGCCCATGCCATATAAAGCAACAGTTTTATTGCTAAGATCTAAGGTGTTGATGTCTAACCAAATAGACTCCCAGTCTTCTTGAAGTTCGCCATAATCCCATGTGGAAATACCAAAAATAATAAAGTCATAATCAAGGCAGTTGCTTAAGGGAATATCTTTAATATTATGCAATTCAACTAATTCAGAGTTTATGGTTTCTTGAATTTTTTCAGCTGCTATTTCGGTGTAGCAAGTAGTAGAGCCATAGAATAAGCCAATTTTCATGTTAGTTGCCTGATTATGATGATTGAAACACATTTAAGGGCGATTTTAACAAAAGCATTTAGTACAATTCAATTTATTGTTGCAAAGTTACGATAACGGCTGTAATTTCATTGGTAATAAAATGGTCTGTATTATTTATACGACCATTGACTACTGTATATATAGGAAACAAATAATGTTTAAGAAAATTTTAGTTATAAGTGGTTTAGCTTTTCTCGCTACTGGTGTGTTTTTTTCAGTTAACGAATTGGCG
>JADGDH010000016.1:27862-32896 GCA_016745015.1 Colwellia sp. | reverse complement strand
AAAGAAATGGCTGATTATAATGACAAAGGTATTACTTTTCGCTATTTAGCCTACCCACGTTCTGGCATTAAAGATCAAATGGGAAATTATACTCAAGGTTTTAAAGATCTCCGCTCAGTATGGTGTGCCGACGACCCTAAAGCAGCAATGACTAATGCAAAAAATAGCCGCAATGTGGCTTATAGGGTTTGCGATAAACCAATTGAAGGTCAGTTTGATTTTGGTCGACAAGTAGGGGTTAATGGTACTCCAGCTATTGTGTTATCAAATGGTATGATGGTGCCAGGCTATCAACCCCCTGCGCAATTAGAAAAATTATTAAAAACGTTATAATCGTTAGTTGAAAAATTTACTTTAATAAAAATTACTTTAATAAAAACATGCAATGAAAACAATAATTCGTCGCGAGCAAGTTACAGATAAGCATTTACCTAATGATTTAGATCCAATAATCAAGCAAGTATATGCTTGTAGAGGCGTGAAGTCGGCACAACAACTTGAATTAAATGTTGCTAATTTACAAGGCTTAAGTACTGATGAAAAAAAAAGTAGTTCATTAAAGGGCTTGTCTGAGGCATGTGTCTTATTACATGCTGCTCTGGTGAATCGTACTAATATTGTTATTGTTGGCGATTTTGACGCAGATGGTGCAACTAGTACTGCCTTGATGATGGTAGGATTATCTTTAATGGGTAGTACTAATCATTCTTTTTTAGTGCCTAATCGTTTTGAATACGGCTATGGCCTGACTCCTGAAATAGTTGATGTTGCTGCCGCTCAAGGCGCACAAATGTTAGTAACAGTTGATAATGGTATTAGCTGTGTTGCTGGCGTTAATCGTGCTAAAGCGCTTGGTTTGCAAGTGATTATAACAGATCATCATTTGCCTGGGCATGAATTACCCAAGGCTGATGCTATTGTTAACCCAAATCAACATGGTTGTCCATTTGAGAGTAAATCACTTGCAGGTGTTGGGGTTGCTTTTTATTTAATGTTGGCACTTCGTAGTCATCTTCGAGAAAAAGAGTATTTTGTTAGCCAAAAAATTGATGAGCCTAATATCGCCCAATTACTTGATTTAGTTGCCTTAGGCACTGTGGCAGATGTTGTTTCTCTTGATGCTAATAATCGTATTTTAGTTGAGCAAGGCTTGAAACGTATACGTGCAGGGCAAACTCGTCCAGGTATTCAAGCATTAATTGAAGTGGCTGGTAAAAATCAGCAACGCCTCGTTGCTTCTGACTTTGGCTTTGCTTTAGGGCCAAGAATAAATGCAGCAGGGCGTTTAGATGATATGTCATATGGCATTAATTGCTTGCTAGCCACTGATGTGGCTAGTGCTAGAGTGATGGCTCGCGATTTAGATGATTTAAATAAAGCCCGTAGAGAAATTGAACAGGGTATGCAAAATGAAGCTGAGCAAGTACTTAAATCTCTAAACTTTAATGAAAAGCATTTTGATGAAGGTAGTTTACCTAATGCTATAGCACTTTATCAACAAGATTGGCACCAAGGTGTTATCGGTATTGTTGCGGGTCGGTTAAAAGAAAAACTTCATCGCCCATGTATCGTTTTTGCTAAAGGCAATGAAGATAAGTTGTTGAATATGGGGCAACAAGAAATTAAAGGCTCTGCTCGTTCAATTCCCGGTTTACATATTCGTGATTTGTTAGAGCACATCGATAGCCAATACCCTGAGTTAATTATAAAATATGGTGGTCATGCGATGGCTGCAGGTTTATCAATTAATCATGAAAACTTTGAGTTATTTCAACGTGTGTTTAATGAATTAGCAGGAAAGTGGCTTAAACAGGAAGATCTTCAAAGTATCATTTTATCTGATGGTGAATTAGATATTAATCATTTAACATTAGCTTTTGCAGATCAACTGAGAGAGGCCGGCCCTTGGGGGCAAAACTTCCCTGAACCGTTATTTGATGACACCTTTACATTAGCCCAACAGCGTATTGTGGGTGAAAAACATCTTAAATTGGTTGTCGAAAAACAGGGTGAAATATTTGATGGTATCGCCTTTAATATTGATATAAAAGCATGGCCAAATGCACAAGCAAAGCAAGTGCATTTAGCTTATCGATTAGATGTTAATGAGTTTCGTGGTAAACGCACAGTACAACTGATGATAGATAATATTACAGTTGCTGAGTCATTTTAGCTGAAAGCTGATGACAATTAATGAGAACTAATAATGACAAAAACACTGGCAATAATTGAATTACCACAGTTAGCGTTAGCATTTATTCCTGTGTTAGTGATTTTATTTATTCAGTTTACGTGGTCGTTACCACAAAAAAGAACAATACATGCATTAGTTCGTATGTTGGTGCAGTTATTATTAGTGGGGTTTTTTCTCGGTTATATATTTGAGTCAAGTAACGCGTGGCTAGTGTTAATGTTGCTTACCATAATGGTTTTATTTTCTAGTTGGATAGCATTAAATAATATTGAAGCACCCAAACCAAAACTTTTTCAACGAGCTGTACTGTCTATTTCACTTAGTGGTATCTTAACTTTATTAATCATCACTCAGGGGGTTTTACAATTATCGCCTTGGTATCATGCGCAAACACTAATACCACTTGCGGGTATGGTTTTTGCTAGTAGCATGAATAGTGTTAGCTTATCAGGTGAACGTTTTTACTCTGAACTAGCGAATAAAGTGAGTTATGAACAGGCTCGAAATACTGCATTTCAAGCCTCAATGATCCCTAACGTTAATGCACTGTTGGCGGTTGGTATTGTCTCTTTACCTGGTATGATGACGGGACAAATTCTTTCGGGTGTATCACCTTTTATTGCCGCTAGATATCAAATCATGGTGATGTGCATGATTTTTGCCTCAGCGGGTATTTCATCAGCTTATTTTCTTTATTTAGCGAAGCCTAAAGTTAGGCCGAAAAACACTAAATCTTAAGCATTTATTTACTTTATTATATACGCTATAATGCGCGACTATTTTTCTACAGCTTTACGCTTGTTAAAGACTGTTTTGAAAATTTATGTTTGAAGGATTCTGTTCGAAGGCTTATGTTTGAAATAAACCCAATAATAAATAAATTAAAAGAAATTCGCGAACGTGCTGACTTACTTCGGGGGTACCTTTGACTACGACGTTAAAGCTGAGCGTTTAGTTGAAGTTTCGCGAGAATTAGAATTGCCTGATGTTTGGAATGAGCCTGAACGGGCGCAAGCGTTAGGAAAAGAACGAAGTTCGCTTGAAGAAGTGGTTAATACCATCGTTGAATTAGAAATTGGTTGTGACGATATTGAAGGTTTAGTTGAATTAGCCGTTGAAGAAGAAGATCAAGAAACCTTTGACGATGCCCAAGTTGAGGCTGAAGCTTTAGATGCCGTGTTAGAAAAACTTGAATTTCGCCGTATGTTTAGTGGTGCCCAAGATGCTAATAATTGCTACTTAGATATTCAGTCTGGCTCAGGTGGAACAGAAGCACAAGACTGGGCTGAAATGTTAATGCGCATGTATTTACGCTGGGGCGAAGCACACGGTTTTAAAACTGAAGCTGTTGAAGTCACAGATGGTGATGTTGCAGGCATTAAAGGCTGTACTATTAAGTATACGGGCGAATACGCTTATGGCTGGTTACGTACAGAAACAGGCGTACATCGACTGGTTAGAAAATCACCGTTTGATTCAAGTGGTCGTCGCCATACATCATTTGCTTCAGCGTTTATTTATCCTGAAATTGATGACAATATTGAAATTGATATTAACCCCGCAGATTTACGCGTAGATACTTACCGAGCTTCTGGCGCTGGTGGTCAGCATGTTAATAAAACTGATTCAGCTATTCGTTTAACACATATTCCAACAGGTGCAGTAGTGCAATGTCAGAGCGATCGTTCGCAACATAAAAACCGTGCTAGCGCGATGAAATTATTAAAAGCCAAATTGTTTGAGCTAGAAATTCAAAAACAAAACGAAGATAAGCAAGAACTTGAAGACGGAAAGTCAGATATAGGTTGGGGTAGTCAAATACGCTCTTACGTGTTAGATGATAGCCGTATAAAAGATTTAAGAACAGGCGTTGAGAACAGGAATACACAAGCTGTATTAGATGGCGATTTAGATAAGTTTTTAGAAGCTAGCTTAAAATCTGGTTTGTAGTAAAAATTAAAATTAATTTATATATACGTAATGAGAAACAAAATGACTGACAATGCAAAAAACGGCCAAGCGCCAGCACAAGATGAAAACAAACTTATTGCTGAGCGTCGCATTAAGTTAGAAAAAATTCGTTCAAACTGCTCTGCTAATGGTTTTCCAAATGATTTTAACCGTGAACATTTAGCAGCTGATATTCAAGCAGAACATGGTGAAAAAACCAAAGAAGAGCTTGAAACATTACAAGTAACTTATGCTATTGCTGGTCGTGTTATGGCTAAACGTGGACCATTTTTGGTTATACAAGACATGTCGGGTCGTATTCAAGCTTATGCTGAAAAAACCGTACAAAAAGAAATTAGAGCCAAATCAGGCAGCTTAGATATTGGTGATATTGTTGGCGTTAGAGGTATTTTGCATAAATCAGGTAAAGGTGACCTTTACGTGAATATGGATCACTACCAATTATTAACTAAGTCATTACGTCCATTGCCAGAGAAATTTCACGGCTTATCAGATCAAGAAATGAAATATCGCCAACGATATGTTGATTTGATTATTAATGAAGATACGCGAAATACTTTTAAAATGCGTTCAAAAATAGTTGATGGCATTCGTAGCTTCCTTGTTGCGCGCGACTTTATGGAAGTTGAAACGCCAATGTTGCAAGTGATTCCTGGTGGCGCAACAGCTAAGCCATTTCAAACCTATCATAATGCACTTGATGTTGATATGTACTTAAGAATTGCACCAGAGCTTTACTTAAAACGTTTAGTTGTGGGTGGCTTTGAACGTGTATTTGAAATTAACCGTAACTTCCGTAATGAAGGTTTGTCATCTCGCCATAATCCTGAGTTCACCATGATAGAGTTCTACCAAGCCTATGCGGATTA
>JADGDH010000016.1:22922-27762 GCA_016745015.1 Colwellia sp. | reverse complement strand
GAAGAGAAAGATGCTGGCGATGATGAAGCGATGCATTTTGATGATGATTATATTCGTGCATTAGAGCATGGTTTACCACCAACGGCGGGTGAGGGCATAGGTATTGACCGTTTAGTGATGCTGTTTAGTGATTCACCAACGATCAAAGATGTTATTTTATTTCCTCATATGCGTCCTGAAGTAGAATAACAATAACTTTGTAATTCATATATGACGGTATATGTGACGGTACATACCGTCACATATAAACTATTCTTTAGTTACTCTCGACTTTGTTCTAGTAACTTTATTAATACGTTCATCTATTTTTTCATTACTATTACTGTCATCATTTTGATAAACTTTTACTTGGTTACGGCCATGATGCTTGGCAAAGTATAGTGCTTGATCTGCATGGCTAATCATTTTGTCATATTCAATTACTTCACTATTATCAGTCAAACCAATACTTACTGTTATGCTGAGGGCTTGTTCGATATCAGAAAAGTCATGGTTTTTAATTGACGCTCTAAGTAACTCACAAAAATCATAAGCTTTTGCTTTACCACTACAGATTAATATAGTGAACTCTTCGCCTCCCCAACGTGCTAACTTTGCTTTATATGAGCTGCCCTGAACAAGTTCTTGTAAAATATCAGCTATTTCTTTAATGACTTGATCTCCAATAAGATGTGAATATTCGTCATTAACATTTTTGAAGTGATCAATGTCTAATATCGCTATGGAGAGAGATTGATTATTTAATTTAGCTCTTTCAAAATCATCGTTACACCAATCATCAAAAGCACGACGGTTAAATAAACCTGTAAGTTGATCATGGTTAGCTTGATAAGAAAATAACTCGGTTTGTTTTTGTAATTCAACAGTTTGCTGGGAAACTAGTTTTTTTAACTTTGTTTGGCTGTGTTCTATAGTTATCATTCGGAAGCGATAAATGGTATATAAAATAAAACAAAAGCTAAGGGTAATAAATAATTTAAAAAAGGTTGTTTGCCAATAAAAAGGTGTAATAGTAAAACTTATTGTGGCTATATTTTCTTGCCATTGACCATTAGGGTATTTAGCTCGCATTTGAAAAGTATAGTTATCAGGTTCTAAATTAGTAAATTCTGTAAATGTTTGATTTTTTTTATTTTGCCATTGTTTATCAAACCCCACTAATTTTGTTTGATATTCAATATGTTTAGCCATTAAATAACCTAAACCAGCATAATGAATTGTGATTCGAGACGCTCCTTCAGGTAGCTTAATCTTAGCTGAAATAGGGTATGATTTATCATCAACATCAAGTTGCTCTATTACAACTGGAATTTTGGTTTCAGCCATACGCTGTAATCTTTCATGATTAACGTGGCTAACTCCTTTGGCAGTAGCAATCCATACACTACCATCTTTATGAAGAGTAGCCGCTGGTGTTGAACCACCATTAGCTTGCGAACTTAAAAGTCCAACGCCTTCAGCAAATAATTTATAATCTATAAGCTGGCTTTTTCCTTGAATAACTTTATTGACTTGCTCCCTCGTTATACTTATTACCCCGCGGTTACTGCTTAACCAAAAGGTATTGCTATTATCTATAATAATTTGAAAGATTTTGTCCACAGGTAGACCATTTTCTTTGGTTACAGCTCTCATTTCATTAGTGGTTAGATCAATATGAATTAGTCCTCTATCAGTTGCCATCCAAAGAGAGTTCTGTTCAACATGAAATCCAAAGGCATATTCTGCATCAAACCTATCATTAAGGCGGTAAGTCTGCAGAGTTTCTTCATTATAGGAAGCAATACCATCGCCAGTGCCAATCCATATTGTTCCATTGCTATCTTCGACGAGAGCCATAATAAAACTTGCAGGCAAACCACTTTCTTTATTAAATAGTTTTATTGTGTTATCAGGTGATTTTTTTATCAAACCTGAAGAAGTACCAAGCCAAAGATTGTTTTTTGAATCAACCAAAATACTTCTTATTTCGTTACTTGGTAAACCTTCTTCTACGGTCATTACTGATTGTAATTCATCGTTGATGACAACATAAAGCCCTTGATTGTATGTTCCAACCAACACTTGTTTTTCAGGCGTTTCAGCTAAACTTAAAACTGAAAGTTGCTTATTACTATGTGCTACCTTAATTGTACTGATTTTATTATCTTCAATCTTATTCAACCCTTTACTATTGCCAACCCACAAGCTACCGTTTGAATGAGATAATACGCTACGAATATAATCACCAGATAACCCTTGTTTAGTCGTAAGGGTTATAAAAGGTGCTTCTCTTAAACGAAATAAACCACTGTTAGTACCCACCCAAATACTTAATTCTTTATCTTGATATAGCGATGTAATTCTATTATTTGGTAGGCCATTTTTGTCATCTAGTTGTTCTAATTTGTTTTTATTTAACCTAAGAAGTCCATGATTGTTTGTACCTAGCCAAATACTACCATTAGTATCTTGTAATAAACTGGTAATTCTTTCATTGGTGAGTTGCTTATGTAGTGGTTGGAAAAAACCATTAACTAGTTTGTAAGCTCCTTGTTGAGTGCCCACTATCAATTCTTTCTCTTTTGTTATTAATACTGTATTTGCAGGGGGATTGGGTAAACCATGATATTCGCCAAAATGACGAACAATAGTTTTATTTTTTACTGAAAATAGCCCTTTGTTCGTAGCAACCCAAATAGTACCTTCGTTATCCTCTACTATTCTATAAGCGCGAATGTTATTAATAATAACTGTATCTTGTTGAGTTTTATTATTTGAATCTAAGTTGCGATAAATTAACCCTTCTCCTTCTAATGCTAACCAAAGATTTTTATTGCTATCGTAAATTGCATGATTGATCATAGTAGAAGCTGGAGCTTTGGGTGACCAATGTTTATTACTTCGCTCTGACAAACCACCACGAGCACCTGCTACAAGTAGCTCACCTGTATGAGTTGATGTTAAGCTTTTAACTGCTGAATCGGGCAAGCCAACTTTTGAACCTCGGGTAAATATTTTGAATTCTCTTCCATTAAAGCGTGCTAAACCCTCCCAAGTAGCAACCCAAAGGTAACCGTCAGTTGTTTGTGATATTGCATTTATACCGTTGTGAGGCAAACCATCGTGTGTATTCCATGTTTGAGTAAAGTAATCAGATAAAGGGAGTGCTTTATTTACAGGTGAAGAGTTTACAGGTGAAGAGTTTACAGGTGAAGAGTCAACCGCTGAAAGGTTATCAGAATAAACAGAGCTACAGGTGATAAAAAAAGAAAGCAATATAAACTTAATGATGATTAACAAATACTTCAAAACAGACGCCCCCCCTAAAAACTCGTATATTTAAGTATTGTATCAATGTTCACTATTTTTTGGTGATTTTTATTAATTTATGTAATGGTAAGTTTTATTGTGTATTGGATAATAAATAAACTTCATATTAGAACTGTAACAGTATGGCTATATTAATGAAAAAAATATTTTTTATAAAACTATTTTTTTTGTTAATTTTTAAGTAAATTATGCAACTATGCAAGCGAATATAATAAAGTTAGCAAAAATCAATTAATAACAATAAATAAAATCAACGAGAAGTATTAATGAGAAGAATAAATGAGATTAACTAATGAGTGCAACCTATGAGTTCATCTAGAGGCGGCTTTAGTTCGCGAATCGGTTTTATTATGGCCGCAGCTGGTTCGGCCGTAGGTTTGGGGAATATTTGGGGGTTTCCAACACAAACAGCAAGTAATGGTGGAGCAGCGTTTGTATTAGTGTATTTGGTTTTGGCATTTTGTTTAGCTTACCCTGCTTTTATGGCTGAGCTATTAATTGGTCGTTACGGACAAGCTAATGCGGTGACCTCTATGCAAAAAATGTCACGTACCTTATGGCAAAAACGCTTTGCTTTCATTGTTGGCTTTGGTGGAATTATTTGTGCAGCGCTTATTTTAAGTTTTTATGGCATTCTTGCTGGTTGGATGATGTCGCATGCTGTTGAACCAGTAACTGCTATTCTAGGTTTTAATGAAGTATCAAACTGGTTAACTTCTCAGTCAACAGCGCGTAATTTACTTTTTACTGCACTATTTATGATGCTCACTATCGCTATTATCCGTCGTGGAGTTGAGGAGGGTATAGAGAAGTGGTCTAAACGCTTAATGCCAATGCTTATTGGTTTATTAATTTTATTGATTATTTATGTTTTTACTTTAGATGGCTCTGCAGAAGGTTTCACTGCTTATTTGAATCCTGATATCTCTCGAGTATTTGAGCCTGATCTACTAATCAGTGCTCTTGGACAAGCCTTTTTCTCGTTGTCGTTAGGGACGAGCGTTATGGTTATTTATGGCTCTTATATTGCGAAAAATGAAAATTTAGTATCACTTGGTGCGCAAGTGACTTTAATTGATGTATCTATTGCTTTTTTAGCGGGATTATTAATCATTCCATCTATGTATGTGGCTCAATCTCAGGGCGTTATTATATTTGCCGAAGATGGTAGTTTAATTTCAGGGTCTAGTCTGGTTTTTACTGTATTACCCGCATTATTTTCAACTATGGGTTCGATAGGTTTATTTGTTGCCTTTGGTTTTTTCGTTTTGATGTCTATTGCAGCATTAACTTCTTCTATTTCAATGTTAGAAGGGCCAGTATCTTATGCGGTTGAGCGCCATAATATAAAAAGAGAGAAAGCGACTACTTTTATAGGATTATTGATTTTGTTTTTTAGCTTTATCATTGTGATAAATATTGAGTGGATGCTTGATTTTATCGCAACTTTATCAACTCAATATGGTCAACCAATTATCGCTATGCTTTGCTGTATATTTGTTGGTTGGATATGGCAGCGTAGTGAGGT
>JADGDH010000016.1:0-22822 GCA_016745015.1 Colwellia sp. | reverse complement strand
GCTTGATTTTATCGCAACTTTATCAACTCAATATGGTCAACCAATTATCGCTATGCTTTGCTGTATATTTGTTGGTTGGATATGGCAGCGTAGTGAGGTGTTAGCAGAAATAAAACAAGGAAATGGCACGGTAGAATATAGTATATTTTGGAAAGTTTGGCCTTGGTATACCAAGTTTGTTTGTCCAAGTGCCATCGCGATAGTTTTTTATCATTCTTTGTGATAATTGTTCAAAAAATATGACTGTTTTTACTTGCAATTGTATGTTTATATTGATGAATTGTATTATGTGTAGTATTTTTTAATGAAGTGACTTAAGTTTTCTGATTAAAGATATTAAAAAGAGAACTAATTTTAATAGGAATATAAATATATATGTCTCGAAAATCCATTATTAAAGCCACTCCTACTAACGTAGAGCACCCATTAAAAAAAGATGATTTAATTGTCACTAAAACAGATATCAAAGGGCGTATTACGTATGCGAATAAAACTTTTTTAGATATCTGTTCATTCGAAGAAACGGATGTTTTGGATCAACCGCATAATGTTATTAGACACCCTGATATGCCTAAAGCAGTATTTCGCATGCTATGGGATGTATTAAAACGAGGTGATGAATTTTTTGGTGTGGTTAAAAATCTCTGTAGTGATGGTGGTTATTATTGGGTTTTTGCCAATATTACGCCAAGTTTTGACCCATCAGGCAAGGTTGTAGGTTACTTCTCTGTACGTAGACATGTAGAAAAAGAACTAATAGGAATAATGGAGAACTTGTACAAGCAAATGGTACAAGAAGAAAATCGCTATAAAGATGATAAAAAAGCCATCGAGGCATCAACAAAAATATTAACTGATTTTATTGACGAACAAGGAGTGTCATACAATGAATATATTATCTCTTTTACCTAATATAATTTCTAATTTATTACCTGCAAAGGTAGCCCAGTGGTTACACTTTATTTTACTTACCTTAATTACAATTAATTTTGTTTATTTGCAAGATGCCAGTCCTTATTATATTTTAGTGGTATTTATTTCAGCTTTATTTCTTTTTGCTTCAGAAGTTAAACTAGGTAGTGAAACTGATACCTTAGTTAAAATTCGGGAGGCTATTTTTCATATAAAGCAAGGTAATCTTGAAGCTCGAGTTATTAATCTGCCAACGAATGATATTAACTATGAAATAGCAAGAGCATTAAATGATGCGCTTGATCAGTTAGAGGTATCTATGCGTGAATCAAAGTTTTCTTATGTTGCAGCAGAAAAAGCCCAATTTTACCGAAAACCACTTATCTCAGGGCTTAATAAGGGTTTTTTATCTGATTTGGAAAACACTAATACGGCAATTGGCTCAATGTGTGACACTTACTTTACAGATAAAACTAATGAGTTACTGAGTAAATTAGCTACAGGAAAGTCTGAAAGCTTAATAAATGGTCTTGCCGCTACACAAAAAGAATTAGGCTCTATTACCAACACTATGAAAACTATTGAAGGCTTCTCTAAGTCATCGATGGATAGCGCTATTAAAAATCAAGCTAATGTTTCAACATTACATGAAAGATTAAATACCATTGTTGAGCGCTCAACTGCACTACGTGGTAACTCTCAAGAGTTAGCGGCAAGTAGTGAAGAAATTAAAAGTATGGTTTCTATGATTGTAGGTGTTGCTGAACAAACTAACTTGCTTGCTCTAAATGCTGCTATTGAAGCCGCTCGTGCAGGAGAGCATGGGCGAGGTTTTGCTGTTGTTGCTGACGAAGTGAAAAGCTTAGCAGGTACTACTAAAGACGCTGCAGAACAAATATCTAACATTATAGAACGTTTTGCCACAGCCTCTCTTGTTATGACGGAAGATACTGAACATATGGCAGTGATTTCTGAAGACTCAAAAGTGCTAATAGATGACTTTAAAGTTAGTTTTGATGAGGTAGCGCAAGATTCACAAAAAACCTATCAGATGGTGTCTAATGTGCAAATTGTGTGTGATACGACTTTAATTAAAGTCGATCACTTGATTTATATGCAACGTGCTTATTTTGCGGTTGAACTGAATAGCCCTGAAGGTGAAGAAGCTAAAATGGTTGCCGTCAATCATCATAATTGTCGCTTTGGTAAATGGTACCAAGGAGCAGAAGGTATTGATGCCTATGGGCATTTACCTTCTTATTCAAATATAAATGATCCTCACAGTCGTGTGCATAATAATGTACATAAAGCGATGGATTTGATTCAAAATGATTGGACGCACTCTTTGGATTTACAAGCTGATTTATTTGACTTTTTTGATCAAGCTGAAACAGCTAGCCGAGAATTGGTTGAATTAGTTGATACGTTAGCTGAAGAGAAAAAGAACTTTGAATCTACCAATAGTTAAAATTTAGGATCAGTGGAACTATTCTAATATTTAGGTTTAATTAAGGTCATTTTTGTTTTGCCCGAACTTTTTTTTGTGTTTAAGATGTTGATTTTGATAGTATAACATTTGAAATTATCAGCTCGCTGTGATCAAAATCATCAACACTTATCACCGCTTTTCTACCTTGCTCTGTCTTTATTAGTAATTCTGCTTCTTTTTCTGTAATTGCATTGGCAGCTAAGCCTAATTTAGCGGCGTTATCTAAGTCATAAAAGGGCAATTTTTTATCTAGCGCTATACATACTTTGGTAAAAATAGGCTCACAAGCAATAATGTCTTCTAAGGTTTGCTCTAATAGTCCAAATACATTTTTTCCATCTCTAACTAAATATTGCCACTTACCCAACCTATCTCTTGCCTCACTAGGTGTTTGTAATAGCTGTGCAACTTGATGATCTAGATTATCAGAAGGTCTTGTTAGCCAAGTGCCAAAAGGAAAGATAATTAGCCTTAACGAATGTGCAATCCACCTGTTAGGAAAGTTACTTAGTAACTCATCAATAGCCTGTTGAATATTATACAAAGAATCTTCAACTGCCCACTGTAATAAAGGTAAATCATCAGCCTGCCTGCCTTCATCGTTAAAACGTTTTAAAGAAGCACTTGCTAAATATAAGTGACTTAATACGTCACCTAATCGAGCTGAAATTCGTTCTTTTCTTTTTAAATCAGCCCCCAAAACTAACATAGCAATATCGCTAAGCATCGCTAAATTAGAGCTAAAGCGCGTTAGTATTTGGTAATAACGTTTGGTTTGATCTTTAAAAGGTGCAGATAAAAAGCGAGCACTGGTAAATGAGCACCATAAGCTACGACTAATATTACTTATGCTGAAACCAATATGTCCAAATAAGGCATGGTCAAAATCATTTAATGCTCGCTCAGTATTACTTTCATTTGCAGCTTCTAATTCAGCTAGAACATAGGGGTGACAACGTATAGCACCTTGACCATATATGATTAAACTACGCGTAAGAATATTTGCACCTTCAACGGTTATAGCTATTGGGGCACCTTGATAACCTCTAGCAAGATAGTTACTCGGCCCCATACAGATACCTTTACCACCATGAATATCCATAGCATCAATAATAGAAGAGCGCATTTTTTCTGTTAAATGATATTTACTAATAGCCGAAATTACAGAAGGTTTCTCACCAAGATCAATTGCACCAGTAGACAATGTTGTGACAGCATCCATTAAATAAGCATTCCCCCCGAGACGGGCTAAAGCTTCTTCAATGCCTTCCATTTTTCCTATAGGTAATTTAAATTGTCGGCGAATTCGGCTATAAGCCCCAGTAGCTAATGCAGCGGTTTTAATACCTCCAGTACTGTTTGAGGGTAATGTTATTGCGCGGCCTACTGATAAACATTCAACTAGCATACGCCAGCCTTGACCAGCCATCTCTTTACCTCCAATTATGTAATCAATAGGCACAAATACGTCTTTACCTTGTGTAGGGCCATTTTGAAAAGGTACATTTAATGGAAAGTGTCGGCGACCTATTGTTATCCCTTTGATATCAGTAGGAATTAGTGCACAAGTGATACCTAGTTCTTTGGTACTTCCAAGTAAGCCATCAGGATCTTCAAGTTTAAAAGCTAACCCCAATACAGTAGCAACGGGAGCAAGTGTGATGTAGCGTTTATCCCAATTAAGTTTTATTCCTAGCACCTCTTTATCTTCAAATATTTGTCGACAAATAATGCCAGTATCAGGGATAGCACCTGCATCTGAACCCGCTTCAGGACTAGTTAATGCGAAGCAAGGTATTTCTTCACCATTAGCTAATCGTGGTAAATAATAATCTTGCTGGGTTTTAGTTCCATATGCTTGTAAGAGTTCGCCAGGGCCAAGTGAGTTTGGTACACCAACGGTACTGGCAAGCACTGAGCTGACCCCCGTTAATTTTTGTAATACTCTTGATTGGGCGAAAGCTGAAAACTCTAAACCACCATATTGCTTTTTAATGATCATAGCAAAAAATTTATTATCTTTTAAAAACTGCCAAACTTCAGGTGATAAATCTGCAATTTCATGTGTAGTTTGCCAATCATCAACCATTGTACAGACTTCTTCTACAGGCCCGTCTAAAAAGGTTTTTTCTTGTGCACTAAGTCGAGGCTGAGGATAATTATGTAGTTTTGCCCAATTTGGGTTTCCTCGAAAAAGATCTGCCTCAAACCAAGTTGTACCCGCATCTATTGCCTGTTGCTCAGTTTCAGACATTTGTGGCATTATTTTTTTAAATAAAGTTAATAGCGGCATACTAATAAACTGCTGACGAATGTTATCAAGGTTAAGAGGAAGTGCGATAGTGGCAAAGAGTAACCAAGACACAAACCCTATAATATTAAAAAAGGTGCCGACAACCATTAATACAATAAATGCAAAGGTAAAACTTGATAATGAAGCTCTTGAATAGCTCATAAACCAAATTAATGAAATAGCGGTAATTAACCAGAGGCAAGTATCCACAATATATCCTTGTTTTTGTTACATTGAATTAGGGGCTGTTGATCTTTGCTGATTATTTTTGCAGCAGTTTATTAGCCTTTTATACAAGGTAGAACTTATGTTTTGTAGCTATCCTACTATAATAAGCGATAACGCAGTAGAAATGGCTAATAAACGCTGTCCTTCGGATTCGTTTAAATACTTTTTGCTCTTTGTTGCTAGGAATTTACATAGAACGACTATGTTACATTCCTAGCGCCGCGATCAATAAGCATTTAATTCGAACAAAATTTAAACATGAAAGCTCAACAGACCCTAAAGTAATTGACTCAATTTTAATGTTTAACTGTATAATCTATTTATAGGTTAAATTCACAAAATAGCCAAGCATTAGCGTTGACTATTTTGTTATGTTTTTTATAAGTAGTAGTTTTATTTAGGTTTAGTTTAAGGTCAAGTTATGTGTGAACTTTTAGCAATGTCAGCGAACGTACCAACAGATATCTGTTTTAGTTTTAGTGGTTTAATGCAACGTGGTGGTAATACAGGGCCCCACAAAGATGGTTGGGGGATAACCTTTTATGAAGGTAAAGGTTGTCGTAGTTTTAAAGATCCCAAACCAAGTGCGCATTCACCCATTGCTGATTTAGTTACAAAGTACCCAATGAAAAGTGAATCTGTAGTTTGTCATATTCGTCAAGCAAACTCAGGCGGTGTTTGTTTAGAGAATACTCACCCTTTTATTCGACAAATGTGGGGTAAAAACTGGACTTACGCTCATAATGGTCAACTAAAAAAATTTAAGCAGACATTGCCAATCAAACTGCATTTACCCATTGGAACAACAGATAGTGAGCATGCTTTTTGTTGGATTTTAGATCAACTTCATTATAAATTTGGCTCTCAGCAACCTAATGCTGAAGTATTATTTAAATTTATAGCATCATTAGCAAGTGAAATTGATGAACTTGGCGTTGCCAATATTGTTATTAGTGATGGTGAATGTTTGTTTGCTTATTGTTCTAATAATTTACATTGGATAACTCGTCGTGCTCCATTTGGTAAAGCGAGTTTAATTGATGCTGAAATGGCAGTCGATTTTCACAAGGAAACAACAGACAAAGATATTGTTACTGTTATTGCCACTAAACCACTGACTGATGATGAAACATGGCATAAAATGAGTGCAGGGAATTGGCATTTATTTCGTTTAGGGGAGTCAATTTCTTGCGGTGATTAATAAAAAATTTAGAACTAAAATGACTACGATTTCTTGCATATGTTGACTGAAAACGGTAGGTTTTATGTCAGAATATAATGATAATTAGGGTATCTCCATGCGAACAAAACTTTCAATAATTTCACTTGCTTTTTTTTTAGCAGCTTGCCAACCTGATCCTACGATCAATAATCAAAATAGCGATTCATTAAGTAATTCAACTAAAACAGTTGTTACCACTCAAGATGAAAGTGCACGTATTAATGATTGGTTTGCTAAAAAATATGAAGAGCAGTTGCAGGCAAGCCCTATGATGCTAACCTTCTTAGGACGTAAAGAACATTATGATAAAGTTGACATAATGACAGAGGCTGAAGAACTTCGACAGTTAGCATTGCAAAAGCAAAGTGTTGAAGAGCTTAAAGCTAACTTTGATTACGATAAGCTTAATAATGAAGCTAAAATTTCTTATGATATTTGGGTTTATCAATATGAGCAGGCAGCAGAAGGCCAGCAGTATAATCAAAATGGTTATATCTTTACTCAAATGCAAGGAATTCAAGCTTTTGCGGCTCAGTTTTTAATTAACTTTCATAAAGTTGATGAAGAAAAAGATATGCTTGACTATATCACACGTATTTCTGGTATATCTCAAGCGATTTCCGATTTACTTGTTAGAGCACAAGCCAATGCTAGTAAAGGTGTTAGACCGCCTAAGTTTGCCTATGAAGGTGTTATTGAACAAGCACAAGCATTGATTACTGGCTTACCTTTTACTAGTGAAGGAGAAGACTCTGCTTTGTGGGCTGATGCGAAGCGCAAAATTGCAAGTTTACTTGATGCTGAAAAAGTTGATCAAGCAAAAGCTGATGAGTTGCTTGAACAAGCTAAGAAGTCATTAATCACAGACTTTTTACCAACTTACCAATCATTAGTTGCTTGGTTCGAAAAAGATATTGTGAATACAGATGAAATTGCGACAGGTGTTGGTAAGCAGTCTAATGGTGAAAGTTATTATAATTTTAGGTTAAAAACATCAACTACAACTAACTTAACAGCAAATGAGATTCATGAAGTCGGCTTATCTGAAGTAGCGCGTATTACTAAAGAAATGATCGCTATTAAAGATAAAGTTGGCTTTGAAGGGGATTTACAAGCCTTCTTTACTTTTGTAAAAACTGATCAACAATTTTTTTATTCAAATACAGATGAAGGTCGTCAAGGTTATATTACCGATACTGAAGATTACTTAGCAAAAATTAATAAGCAGTTGCCTAATTTTTTCGGGATTTTACCAAAAGCTGATCTTGTTGTTAAACGTGTAGAAGCGTTTAGAGAGCAAGATGGTGCTGCACAGCATTATTTTTCTGGAACTCCCGATGGCTCAAGACCTGGAATATATTATGCCCATCTATCTGATATGAGCGCAATGCCTAAAAATGAAATGGAAGGAATTGCCTACCACGAAGGTAATCCTGGACATCATATGCAAATTTCTATTGCACAAGAATTAACGGCTGTTCCTCAATTTAGAACACAAGCAAGTTTTACAGCTTATGCTGAAGGTTGGGGGCTTTATTCGGAATTATTGGCTAAAGAAATGGGTGGTTATCAAAATGACTTTTCAGACTTTGGGCGTTTAGTTAATGAAATATGGCGTGCAGTTCGTTTAGTTGTTGATACGGGCTTACATTCAAAAGGTTGGACTGAAGCTGAAGCTATTGCCTATTTTAAAGAAAAAACGCCAGTTTCTTCTGAGGCTATTAGGTCTGAAGTTAGACGTTACATTGTTTGGCCAGGGCAGGCGACAGCTTACAAAGTTGGCATGTTGAAAATTATGGCATTACGCGCACATGCTGAAATAGAACTTGCGGATAAATTCGATATTAAAGACTTTCATGACACGATATTAGGTGGTGGTGCTATGCCATTATCTATTTTAGAACGTCGTATTAATAATTGGATTGCTAAGAATAAAGAATGAATATACTCAAACGGCCTTAAAATGCCTAAATAAGCACTTTTAAGTTACTTAGTTATATGTAAAAAACGGTCTAAAGTTAATACGTTAGGCCGTTTTTTTGACCATATAAAAGTTATTTTTTAACACTACGGCCTTCTATAGTAAGGCTTGATAACTGGGCTTCAAATTGTTCGTTACCTGCTTTTGTTTGGTAAAGTTTTACTAATAAATAGTTAAGCTCAGGAGCAAACCATGCGTAAGTTATACGCTCTTTTTCCTTAATTTCTCGTTTAAAGCGAATGGTTTTAACTAAGCCGTATGGGAGAATCAATTCTTCTTCACCGTCATACTGGTAAGTATAATCTTTAATTGTACCTGATGTGTTTATAACAGAATAAATATAACTTTTTTGCTTTGCATCAGCAATTAAGTTCAGTCTGTGTTGTAGGTGGTAGCTAAGTTTATCCTGTAAGTTATTCGAAAAGTCTATGTTGTGACTTCTTTTTCGTTCAATGTCTTCTGCTTTATTTTCTACTGCATTATAACGCCATTCATATCGTTTATCTTTACCCGTACCTTCTCGGGTATAGGTATAATGTTGAGGTGTTACTTGGTTTTTATTGATAGTTAAAATTGATGTTTCACTGCGTGTTTGAGAAAAAACTAGCCATTTCACCTGTGTTTTATAATGATAATTAACACTACCGTCTGCTTGATAACTAAGCTTTCTCACTGCAGTGCCTACAGGGTCCGATTTATGCAATACAGTATATTGAGCAGAAAATGCAGGTAAAGGTTGATTAGGTATGGATTGTAGGTTGTTAGGGTTTGCGAAGACAGATTTTGCAAAAACAAGTAGAGGTATAAAAGGTAATAGTAAGGTTATCTGAAAAAGTTTTTTGTACTTTACTAAAGTGCTCATAATAAGGAATAAAGGCAAGGGATACTTGCCTTTATACTAACAGTTAGTCATTCGCATAACCAGAAGCAGGTAACACACAATCATCTAAAAAGGCGTATTCATTTTGTTCTTCTGTTTTCATGTTAAGTCTATTTTGACAAAGCCATTTGATCACTAAAGGGTAAATTCTATGTTCTTGTTCATGAACACGTGCAGCTAAATCATCACTAGTATCACCGTCAAATACAGGCACTTTCGCTTGCAATATAACAGGGCCACCATCAAGCTCTTCAGTAACAAAATGTACACTGACACCATGCTCTTTATCGCCAGCATCAATAGCGCGTTGGTGAGTATTAAGTCCTTGATATTTAGGAAGTAAAGAGGGGTGGATATTTAATAGCTTTCCTTGATAATGTTGTACAAAAGCAGGTGTTAATATACGCATAAAGCCAGCAAGAACAATAATATCAGGGGTGAACTGATCAATTTCAGAGATTAGTGCTTGGTCGTAACTTTCACGGTTTTCAAAGCTTTTATGAGAAAGAGTAGTTGTTTTTATATTAGATGTTTCAGCACGAGTTAACCCGTAAGCATCAGCTTTATTTGATACTACACCAACAACTTCGCCGGGGTAATCAGTGGTTTTACATGCATCTATTATGGCTTGTAGGTTTGTTCCACCACCTGATATTAATACTACTATTCGGCTAGACATTATAGCTCCTGATATAGACATAACAAAAAGAGCTAAAAAATAGCTCTTTTTGTTAGCGTGTTATTATTTTTTGGTTGTTACCTAAAGTTAAGCGAAAACTACCGACTCTTCGCCTTCTGCTTTATCGGCAATTGCGCCAATGTGCCAAGCTTTTTCACCATGAGTGGTTAATATTTTAATGCTTTGCTCAACTTTATCTTGAGGAACAGCGATGATCATACCAACGCCACAGTTGAAGGTGAGATACATTTCGTGTTCAGTGATATTACCATTTTCTTTTAACCAGTCGAAAATAGAAGGCCATTGCCAGCTTTCACCCTTAATAATTGCTTGTGCTGTTTCTGGTAATACACGTGGAATATTTTCCCAGAAGCCACCGCCAGTAATGTGTGATAGAGCATGAACATCAACATCTTTAAGTAACGCTAATACAGACTTAACATAAATCTTTGTAGGTTCAAGCAAATGTTCGCTAATAGCTTTACCATTAAGTAATTCATTGGTATCAGTATTATTCACTTCTAATACTTTGCGAATTAATGAGAAACCGTTTGAGTGAGGTCCTGAGGCGCCTAAAGCAATTAGTTGATCGCCCGCAGCTACTTTAGTGCCGTCAATTAATCGTGATTTTTCAGCAACACCAACACAGAAGCCCGCTATGTCGTAGTCACCTTTATGATACATTCCAGGCATTTCAGCTGTTTCACCACCAACAAGAGCACAACCAGATTGAATACAACCTTCAGCGATTCCTTCAACAACAGATGAAGCAACAGCAACATCAAGTTTGGCTGTGGCGTAATAGTCTAGAAAAAATAGTGGTTCAGCACCTTGAACAATTAAATCATTTACACACATTGCAACTAAGTCAATGCCAACAGTGTCATGCTTTGCTAAATCAATTGCTAAACGTAATTTTGTTCCCACGCCATCGGTGCCTGCAACTAAAACGGGCTCTTTGTAGCCTGTTGGCAATTGACAGACACTACCAAAACCACCTAATCCGCCCATAACTTCAGGGCGAGTAGTACGCTTTACTGCGCCTTTAATGTTTTCAACAAGGGCATTACCAGCATCAATATCAACACCAGCATCTTTATAGCTTAAAGACTGTTTTTGTTCGCTCACGGGAAACCTCAAAAAATTACCGATAGAATAATACCAAAATAAGCTTAAATTTTAGGCTCACTAAGGTTTAAAAAGATGCGTATTCTACCAGTGCAAGAGCACATACTCAAAATCTTTATCTCAAATTGATAATATTTTTATTCAATAGCATCGACATTAATAAAAAGATGCGTTTTGATTATGATTCACTCTGACGTCCTGAATCTCGCAACTTGAAGTGGTTTGGGTATGTATAACGTTTTGATTGTGATAGTATCAGCTCCACAAAATAGCTTGTTTTTTTTCATATGTTCAAAAAGATTAATGTTTTACTGTTTGTTATTATTACCTTTTTATCTTCTATGACGCTTGAGGCGGTTGAAGTGAAAGATTTGTATCAAGCCAGTGTTGCTATCAACTCCCAAAATAGTAGTGATAGGGGGCCTGCTTTACAAAAAGCGCTTGCCGCTGTGATGATAAAGGTTGGTGGTGAAAAAAGTGTTTTAGATAATGAGATCATTAAAAAGTCTTTAAGTAATTTTCGTTTGTACTTAAATCAATATCAATATCAGCAAAAGTCACTTCAGATAGCAGATAAGCAAGGTAATACAAAACAACTATTTTTATTCGCTAGTTTTAATGCAGAAAAAATAAATCAACTATTTCAAAAAGCTAATTTACCTTTATGGGGAAGTTTACGGCCACAAGTTTTATTGTGGCTTGTTGATGAACAAGGTTTAACACGAAGTATCATCTCAAACTCGTCAGCATCTAATTTATCCTTTATGGTTAATGAGTTTTCAGCACAACGCGGTTTGCCTATTATGATGCCATTGATGGATTTAACTGATGCAAACCAAATAAAATTAAGTGATGTATGGGGGCGCTTTCAGCAGCCAATAAAAGAGGCATCAAATCGATATCGTCCCGAAGCAATTGCTGTAATGAGAATATCAAATGCCAGTTTAGTAAAGCTTGATTTTACCGATAAGGAAGTTACTGAACTTAGTGATTGTGGTTTACTGTGCACGCAACCACAGACTAAAGAACAAACCTATGTATTAGATTGGAGCCTATTGGACTGGGGGGTAATTAAGGGACAGCAAAAGCTTAGCCAGCCATATAAAGGCGTAGATCCACAAGCACTATTACAACAAGGCTTGTCTGATATTACCGAGTTAATTTACCAACGTTATGCTTTATCAACAACTGGCCAAAATGACTTTGTGATTGAAGTGAAAAATATAGACTCTTTAGTAAATTATGTTGATGTTTTTGATTTTTTAAATAATTTATCATCAGTAAAGTCAGTAACATTGCTTAGCGCAAAAGGTAGTGCTTGGCGTTTTAATTTGCAATTACTTGGCTCTACAGAGGCTTTGCTCGCCTCATTAAAACTTAATAATAAGCTTATACAATACATAGATCCTTTAACCCAAATTAATAAACCTACTCAAGAAGAAGGTAGTGAACAGTCGGTTCCAATTTTTTATTGGGGAAAATAATGAAAAATACTTCACAACTCGCTTTATCGGTACAATTACCAGACGATGAGGTTTTTGATAGTTACCATAGTGAATCAAACAATGCGGTGGTAAGTCAATTATCATTATTTATTGAAAAAGCAGCGCAGAGCCAGTCTAGTCAACCAGGGTTTTTATATTTATTTGGCTTAACAGGTGTTGGGAAGTCTCACTTATTGCATGCTTGTAGTGCTTATGCCTCTCAGTTAGGTAAAACTTCTGTGTGCTTATCTTGTGCTGAGTTATTAAAATTATCGGTAGAAGTATTAGATGGTTTAGAGCAAATTGATGTTATTTGTTTAGACGATATTCAATTACTTGCGGATAACAAGCTATGGCAGCAGGCTATTTTTGATTTGTATAATCGAGTATTAGAGCAAAATAATAGTTTATTAATAAGCGGTGATCAAAGTGTTGGACAATTAGGATTAACCTTACCTGATTTAATATCTCGTTTAAGCTGGGGATTAACTGAACAGCTTAAACCATTGAGTGATATTGAAAAAGTTTTAGCCTTACAATTTAGGGCTTCAAAACGAGGTTTAATACTTAGTGATGATGCAGCAAACTTTTTATTGAACCGATTATCTCGAGATATGGCAAACTTAATTTCCTCCCTGGATATTCTCGATAAAGCTTCTATCAGAGAGCAGCGTAAAATTACAATTCCTTTTATTAAAGATGTTTTATACCAATTGAAATAATTCTCGCTAAGTGGTGTATTCATTAATTTAATTAATGGTATTAAGTATCTCTTAAAGCTTAGTGAGTGCAAACTTAAATTATAAAAAAGAGATCATGATGAAAACAGTTAATCTTGATGGAAAAGCAGTAATACCTTCTAAAATTATTTGTATTGGTCGTAATTATGTCGATCATATTGCAGAGTTAGGTAATGAAGTACCTGATGAAATGGTGGTATTCTTAAAGCCTAATTCGGCCATTTCTACACAGCTCCAGTCATTTCATCAAGAGCCATTGCATTATGAAGCTGAATTATGCTTTTTATATCAAAAAGATAGCGGTCAGCAGAAAGAAGTTCAGCAAGGTAAATTTACCGCTGTTGCTGTTGGGTTAGATTTAACTAAACGTAGTTTGCAAGCGAACTTAAAAGCGAAGGGTTTGCCATGGGAGCGCGCTAAAGGTTTCAATGGTTCGGCTGTTTTTAGTGATTTTGTTCACCTTGATGCCATTGATGATAGTTTGTGCTTAGAGTTAGCTATAGATGGTAAGGTTATGCAGACTGGCGGCATTGAGCTAATGATATATAAGCCTAAAGCTATTCTAGAACAGCTTTCAAGCTTTATTAACCTTGAAGACGGTGATATTGTGATGACGGGCACACCAAAAGGTGTAGGCCAAATAATGGCGGGCAGTAAATTTGTTGGCAAAGTGCTTTGTCATAACAAAACACTTGTTTCAGCTGTTTGGTTAGCAAAATAATAACCAAGTAACGAAAGCAGCAAACGTTTGGTTTATTATCTTCGAAACTCGCCATTATAAGTTTTATTCGTAACTTTATTTAGTGTTTCGGTAATTCTTTGTGGTGATAGTGGTACATCGTAGGTTGTTGATTAGGGTTTATTTTAAATGTACGTTTTGCGTTTCTTTGCTCATTAGATGGAACAGGGCTTATAGATAAATTTTCAATCCAATTATTACCTTGTGTCATTTCAATAGCAGCGGGGATACTGTTGATAGCTGCTACGCTATCAAACTCAGGCAATACTCTGCTTGCACTAAATAACACTCTTGGTTTAATGCTCTCTTCACCAATTCTACCTCGTTGACCCCAAGTAACAATATAATCGCGAACTGAAACATTATCCCCAGTTGGTTGATTAGTTATCGCAACATCTCTAAAAATATTAAAACGTTTTTGCATCATCAACTCTTCAAATAGCATGGCATAATCTTCACGCAAGCTTGAATAAGCATAAAAATCGGTAGCAATGTCAGGGCTAAAGAAAGTTTGTATGTCTGACGGTAAATAAGATTTTTGTGTTTCATCAGCATCCTCGCCAGCAAAACTGACTTGAGCTAAATCTCGCATAGTTTGACTTTGCAGTGGTAGTGTTATGGATAATTGATCAGATTCAAAATCACTGCTAAGTGCGGCATCTAATATACGCATTTGAGATGAATGAGTAGCCCACTCGGAGCTAGGAAAGAAATCATTAGCATGGGCAAGTTCATGGTACATTAAAGAAGATAATTGATATAGCCCAGAACTTGCCGTGCGATTAATACGAACTGATGCTGGTATATATTCAGAAGCATAATCATTATTTTTTACATAACGCCAAGGCATAATAAATTTTAAATCATTACCAAAATCAGCGCGGAAGTCGGGTGCTTCATTTATGGTGTCTCGTTCTTGTGCTGTTAGCCAAAAATTATCAGCATCAAGGTATATGGCACCAGTAGCTGCCCAGTAAAAAGAAGGGCGAACATCGTAACTAATTACTATTGCTGTTGTAGCTCTAAGTAGCTTTTTTATATCGTTATGTGGGTCGTTATTTGTTAAAAATTCTTTAAATCTATCCCCCATCCATTGATGTGAAACAACCACTCTATCCATGATGGTATTGATATCAGGTGTACTGGATGAGTTTTGAATTTCTTTTGCAATAAGTGGTAGCTTATTTAAAGTACAAGAGCTAGTTAGGGTATTTGAATAAACACAGTGTGTTAAATCATCTTTATAAGGACTATTTTTATTATAAGGAAATACCTTAGCAACGCGAGTATCAAAATAAGCATTAGCATTAATGGCACTTGCGGGTTCAACTAATACAGTGACTATATCAAGGTGTTTTGAACCATCAAAGGTAACGGATGCTTCAAAACTAATGTAGGTGTCTTTGCTAACTTGTGGCGCATCAAAAAATATTGATAATTCGCCAGTAGAATTGGTTTTTGTTAAGGAAACTGTAGGCCCTGCAACTTGTTGCCATTCAATTAAATTAGTATCAATACCTGAATCAATCTGAGCTCTTAAAGATACTTTATTGCCGCTGCTTACTTCGTGAGCTAAGCGGGTTGTAATTTGGCTTGAGTTGTTAGTTACGGTAATAGATTTTGTAGCCGTTTGTGTTGCACCACCATTTTTATTAAAGCTCACTTTAAAGCTGTAATCACCTGAGCTTGTTGGTGTGAATCCTATCACCTTGCTATGTGATGCAAGTATATCAACAGCTTTACCTGAGATTTGCTGCCACTTAATGTTTGTTAAGTCATCTTCAGGAAGGTATAGAATTAAATCCACCCCTTGATTTGTTAATAAAGTATCTTCAAGTTGCAAGATAGGGTTACTATTGCCTGTACTGGAAGGAATATCACCTTCTGCTGAGTTATTACTTCCACCACAAGCCGATAACGCTAGCGCTGTTACAATTGTTGAACTGAATATAATGCTTTTAAAATTCATGTTTACTTCCTTGTTGTATAAAATTAATTTGTTTCTTCTTTCTTGGGTTTACGAATACTAAGGCCGAGCTCTTGTCCTCTATATTTTGCATAATAACTACAGCCTAAAAACATGGTAGAGGCAAAAATAAGTTCTAGAATAGCCCAAAGTCGATCGCTTGGTAATACCCATAACGTTGTCAGACTATGTAAAAAATAAATTAAGACAATAAAATTAGACCAAGCATAAGTGTATGGATTACCCTGTAAAAGTCCTTTCAGAGGAAATAGCAGCGGTAAAATAAATAGTATTAATGTTGCTGTTGTACTTAAACCCTCGCTGGGAGATAGTACTAATAACCATAATGGCATAAAAACAAGTAAAGAAAAATAACCCAATAAAGCCATCTTTCTTAAATTGTTAGTAGATATTCTTTGAGTTTTCATCTGTTATTTATAACCTATAAAATGAGTGTTAAGCCAACATAAAGTTAACATAAGGCTAAAGCATTTGTTGGAGGTCTACCAATAACAGCTTTGCTACCATCACTAACAATAGGGCGTTCGATAAGTTTTGGTGTTGTTACCATAGCAGCAATTAATGTTTTGTCATCAGCACTTTTAAGATTTTGCTCTTTAAACTCAGCTTCTTTTGTTCTCATCATTTCAACTGGCGAGCATGATAGTAATGTTAATAGTTTTTTAATATCCTCTTGGGTAACGGGTTCTTTAAGATATTCAATTATTTTAATTTCTTTACTTGAATTTTCTTTGATTAGTTCGAGGGTTTCTCTACTTTTTGAACATCTAGGGTTGTGATAAATAGTTAGCATAGTTTATCTCTTTATTAGTAAAATATAGTGTATGAAATTCGCTAAATTATAAGCGTTTGAGTTTGTTTTCTTGTTCTTGAAATTGTAATATTCTTGCTTTAATTCGTTTTTGTAAAAGAGGTTGTTCTTCAACGAAGTTATAACTCGTTTGCAATTCATCTACTGCTTTTTTGTATGCGCCTAGTAGCGCTAAAACCTCAGCCTTTGTTACATGCATTAAGCCTATTTTTCCTTGCTTTCTATAAATGGTCGTTAAAATATCATAAGCAATAAAGTTCCCTGGATTTACCAGTAAAAAGTCTTGAATAACCGTCGCTGCTTGTTCATACCTACTTGATGATAATAATGCGTTGGCATAATTTAAGCTGATAACTTGATTATTAGGCATGAGTAAACTTAATTCTGCAAGCATTGACAATGCATGGTCGTATTCTTTTAAAGACAAATATACATCGGTTAATGCGTCAATATAGAATAAGTTGTTTTTCTCTTCATCTCGTAAAAACTCTAAAATATCTTTAGCTAGTTGATAATTTCCATTCTCAAAATATGATAATGCTAAACCGTATTTTGCAGCAGCTTTTAAGCTATAACTTTGTTTGCGTAATTGACGCTTAAAATAAGCAATGTTGTCTTTGGCATTACTTTGGTATCGTGCTTGAATTCGAGATTTAGCTAGTTCAAAATTAAGACTTGGCGGTAAATGTCTTATTGGATAATTATGAGCTCTTTGTCTAGCATCTGCTATGCGTGATTCAGGAAGAGGATGGGTTAATAACATTGCAGGTGGTTTACTTGCATAGCGATATTTTGCTGACATTTTACTAAAAAAATTTGGCGCACCTTGAGGATCAAAATTACTATTTGCTAATAAAGCAATACCAACTCTATCGGCTTCTTTTTCATTACCACGTGTGTAATTAATACTTGCTTGTTGTGAGGCAGCCATAGAAGCACTTAATGCTGCCATACCTACAGCGGGGTTGACTAAAGCAATCAATATACCTGAAACCATTCCAGCCATACTCAATGCTTGAGTACTACTCTGAGATTCTAAACGACGTGCTAAATGACGTTGAGTAACGTGAGATATTTCATGAGCTAATACTGATGCAAGTTCGCTTTCATTATCAGCAGTAGTAAGTAGCCCGCTGTGAATGCCAACATGGCCGCCAAAAAAGGCAAAAGCATTTAGCTCATTATTATTTATTAAGAAAAACTCAAAAGCATAATTGACATCCTGAGCATTTTTAACCAATTGGTTGCCTAAATGGTTTATGTATTCAATTAAAACAGGATCTTGAATAATAGGTTGGCTAGCACGAAGTTGACGCATCATCGCCTTGCCTATTTGTCGCTCTTTGTCTAAAGAAAGTACGCTAAACCCTGAAATACCTATATCAGGCAGCTTATTCTTATTATTCTGGTTGCTGGCTTTAATATCAAAAGCGAAAGTGCTGGCTATTATTGTTATAGCAAAGCTTACCAATAAAGGTTTTATGTTAAACAATATGTGTTCCTGTTACTTCTATAATACGAATGCAATGGGGTCGTTTACGTCTATTCTACTCTTTGACCTCAACGTTGCTAAAAAATTCGGTTAACATTTAAATTTTCTACGTCAGTAAGTTAGCGAACACATGTTTATTTGTATTGGTATAAGATAAGATAAGTTAACGAGATAATTGTCTCAGATTACCTTACCAAAAAAAAGAATTAAATAATGAATTTTCAATATGATGCTAGTCAGGAAAAGTGTCCACTTCCATTGGTTAATTTACGATTAATTTTAAAAAAAATGAAAACAAAGGATACTTGTGTATTAAAAATACGAGATTCGGGCTCAAAAGAAAGTATTCCCAAATTGTTAGGTAAATTAGGCTATTGCTATAACCAAAGTCCAATTGACAATAATATGGTAGAAATTACTATAACTAAAAATGATTGAACTCAATTGAAGTAAATTAAAAATAAGAGAAAGGTAAAATATGTTTAAGTTGTTTAACGACTGGTATACACGTAAGTTTTCAGATCCCCATGCGGTAACGCTTGTGGTTATTTTAATCTGCTCATTTTTATTTATTGCTTTGTTCAGTCAATTGTTGATGCCGGTATTAGTGGCTTTAAGTATCGCTTTTTTATTAGATTTACCTGTAAATAAAATGGTTGAATTAAAGTTATCTAGAACAGGATCTACAGCATTAGTTGTTGGCACTTTTGTAGGTGTAATGCTCATTGCAATGCTTGGCTTAATGCCTATTATTTGGAAGCAAAGTAGTAGCTTATTACAAGAAGTTCCGCACATGGTTTCAGAAGGGCAAAGGTACCTATTAACTTTACCTGAACAATATCCTGATATTATTCAGGCTTCGCAGATAGAAACTTTTATTTCTACCGTAAAAGATAAATTACTAGAATGGGGTGAAGTGGCACTTAAGGCATCACTTAATTCTATTTCTGACCTTGTTGCTTTGATGGTTTATCTTATTTTAGTTCCTTTAATGGTATTCTTTTTTTTAAAAGATAAAAGTGATTTGCTTTCTGGCTTTAGTCGATTTTTACCTAAAGAACGTCGTATGGCTACTCAAGTAGGTAAAGAAATGAATCAACAAATAATGAATTATATACGGGGAAAAGTCATTGAAATTTTGATTGTTGGTATTTCTACTACAATAGCCTTTGTTTTTCTTGATTTAAGTTATTCTGTTTTACTTGGTGTATTGGTTGGTCTATCAGTATTAGTACCCTATGTTGGCGCAACAGTTGTGACTATTCCTGTGTTTTTAGTCGCATTATTTCAATGGGGCTTTAGCAATGAACTAGGCTATGTGATGTTAGCTTACGGTATTATTCAAGCAATTGATGGCAATATTATCGTACCATTATTATTTTCAGAAGCTGTAAATTTACACCCTGTGACAATTATTATTGCGGTGATATTATTTGGTGGTTTATGGGGGTTTTGGGGGGTGTTTTTTGCTATTCCTTTGGCAACGTTAGTAAAAGCTGTTATTAATGCTTGGTCTTCAACACAGGAAGATTTTGAAACTGTGGCTTAAAACAGAGGTAAAAAAAAGTAGTAATAGAATTAAAATTGGCAAGTAATATTATTGCCAATTTTAATGTTAAATATATTAAGTCTAAACTACTTTGCTAATTCATTTAAAGTATCTACCACTACTTGATGATGATCTTTAGTTTTAAATTTATTAAATACATAAGAAATTTTTCCGTCTAGCCCAATTAAAAAGCTTAAACGATGAATACCATCGTATTCTCTACCCATAAACTTTTTAAGACCCCAAACTCCAAAATCATCAGCAACTTTGTGATCAACATCAGAAAGCAGGGTGAAGTTCAATTCATCACGTTGACAAAATTTAGCCAGACGTTTTGGCTCATCTGGTGAAATGCCAAATACAACAGTATTTAAATCATTCAACTGGTCTTGACTATCACGAAGGCCTTGTGCTTGAACCGTACAGCCAGGAGTCATTGCTTTTGGGTAAAAGTAAACTAATACTTGTTTTTTACCAATATAGTCAGTTAAAGCAATATCGTTTTCATTTTCATCTTTTAAGGTAAATAATGGCGCTTTATTGCCAACAGTTAGCGTATTCATATTAATCCTTTATTTCTTTATTTTTATATTACAACCACAACCATGCTCACTTGTTAATTTAGTTAATCCACTAATACAAATTTTCTATCAGAGCTTATGGTTGTTAGCACTAAATACGGAGATATTTATTCGCTTAGTGGATCAAAAAAGAAATTATAACGCACTTAACAGCCAAAAATAACCTTACTGAATAAGAATAATACTCTTGTGTTTGTAAAAACAGGCAAGTACCATGGGGCGCTAATTAATTGATGCTATTTTATCTATATTACTTTTAAAAATAGAGTTGAACCAAATAGGGTTTGATGCATCAAATGAATATTATTTTATATGCCCAAATGGGTTTTCTCAGGAGTTTTAATGAGTCGTCAATTGTTTTATTTTTCTGTGATTAGTTTGACATTATCAGCATGTAGTAGCGTAGATAATAAACGTGCAGAGGGAGATTTTGATTATGCAAAAAAACAAGAATCTAAAGCTTTTATTGTTCCTGAAAACTTGGATAAACCTGCAGCACAGCGAGAGTTTTTAATTTCTAATAAAATAAACCACCAGGGACCTGTTGGTGAAAAAATGGATGTTAGAGCACCGTCTTTGGTTTTACCACTTGCTGCTTCTTCTCGTATAGTTGCTGAATCAAATGATGCTATTATTTGGTTTGACAAGGTTCTTGAAGACAAAGACTTACTTGTTTTTATTAAAAATTCTCTTATTAGTCAATTGATGTCAGACAATGTTAGTTATGACACCATTGATGTGTCTACCTCAAGTGATAACAATTTAAAAGGAACCACTGAGATATATGAATCTCAGTGGTATCACAATGAAGTTGAAACAGGCTGGCTATTTACTGATGTTGAGTTATCTACAAGCATGCGTTTTCGTTATGAATTTCATCTTAAGCCCCATGGTCGCAGTGTTTCCTTAAAAGTTTCTTTAATTGATTACATGAAAACTGACAATGAAGGTGGCACTAAAACTATAGATCCTATTGATAAACAACGTGCTGAAATGGCAATGTTAAATGAGATTGTTGGACAAGTTGATTATAACTATCGGTTACAGCAGCAGGAAAATCGTTTGATGCGTGCGAACCAAAAACTCGTTACTATTGGTGAAAACAAGGAAGCTGAAACGGCTTATGTTGTTGAAATGGGGTTAGACAACCTTTGGGATAATATGCCAATTTTCTTTGAAAAACATGGCTTTATTATTAGTGATTTAAATGAAACTAATAAAATTTACTATGTAGACTTTACTAAACCAGAAATAAGTATTTGGGATAGTATTTGGGGTGATGAACGACCTGTTGTTGAAGTAAGTGATGCTAAATATCAGTTTGTACTTGCACCTTTAGATGATAAAGATCTAAAAACCTCTGTTAGTATTTATAATTCTGACGGTGAGCCTTTGCCGCTAGCTGTGTTAGAGAGAATTTTTCCTGTAATGGAAGCAGGCTTATCTTTTAGGAATCTTTACTAATAAAGTTAAAAATGTAAATTGAATATAAAAAACGCTGAAAATTCAGCGTTTTTTTATTTAATTATTTATTTGAAATTTACTTTTTTAAGTTGTTTTTTGAAACCGTTGACATTTTATGTTCAGTTCGTTGAGATCTTGGTAAGGTTTCTTTTAAATCATTTAAATTCTTTTTACGCATTTTATGATGAGTGCTTTTTTGAAACGTACTAAAATTACCAATGATAATGACAGCGGCTAACCCTATTATTAAATAAGCTATCCAGTTATCCATGCTTTCTTCCTATGTGTTGTCGTTTAGATATTAATCGCTACTTAATGAGAAAATGAGGCGTGTTAACGTTGTTGATGTAGCGTTTGAAAATCTCTGGTAAATACTCAATTATAACTTCCTTTCCAGCAATATCTGCTTGTAATAATCGCTCTTTCAATAAAGCTAAATTAAATGTTGATTGATATTGTTTGGCAAGCGGGGCATAAGATAAATGCCAAGGCTCTGCGGCAATTCCACCACGAAATTTATCATAAGGAAAGTAAAACCCCTGCTTTTCAGCATTATCTGTTAACCAAGAGGATAGTTTTGCCATAGGGCCTGAGCTATTATATTCCCATGGCTCTAACTGTAGTGCTTTCCCTCCTAATAAATTTTTGGCATAAATATCTATATCGCAACCCCAATGGTGTCTGCTTGCTCCAGGAAGAGCAGAGAAAAGTAAAATAGCTTCAATAATCTCAAGTTTACTTAGTTCACTAATATTTACTTGCTCACCATTAATCGCTTTAATTGCTGTTTTTCCAGTAAACTTGTTATTCCAAATAAGTAATTGTCGTTCGAATGAGCGAAAACCACTGGCTATTTTTATTTCAATATTATCTTTTGCAGCATTTGCTACTAATGACTGAAAGCTGGTTAGCATTTGATGATGAATACCAAGTGCTTTTGCGTTAGCCGTTTTTTTGTTTTTTTGTTCATGCTTAAAATAATGAATATGCTCATCAGTTAAACCAAGTAACTGTGCAGATATATCATTATGGTTTAGATTTTTTTTAATCAATGTCATTATTAATAAACCTAAATTATTAAACCTAAATTATTAAACCTAAATTAACACACGCTAAACAGTGTCATCTTTTAATAATATGTTCTTTAAACAAGCATAGTATAT
>JADGDH010000138.1 GCA_016745015.1 Colwellia sp. | reverse complement strand
ATTCAATCCTTTTTTGGTGTAGCTGTCCTCTTCATCAAAAGCATCACTTTCAAGAGATAAATAACCAGTCTCCCTTGACTTTTCAGCCCAATGCACAATTTTTTCAATCCCTTCTTCTATGTTATAGAGAGGGGGAGTAAAAACCCATTTTAATAATGAAAATGCATGGTAAAACTGGCTACTTGATGACTGCAACATAACAGCACCCAAGGTGCCACCAACAACAATAATAAATGCTGGCAGCTCAAATAATGCTGAAATAGATCCACCATCTAGCATAAAGCCAAAATAAATAGCGCATATAGCAACAACAAGACCAGCAATGCTGAGCCTATCCATGTTTTATTTCCTTAATTATTGAGCTAGATATTGCATCTAATGGTAAAGATAATTGTGAAATACCCGCCACAGCTACTGCTTGTGGCATGCCATAAACAACACAACTTTGTTCATCTTGTGCCCAAATTGTTGAACCTTTTGCTTTTAACATACGAGCCCCCTCTCTGCCATCAGCACCCATACCTGTTAAAATAATACCTAGAACATTACCACCAAAAATTTTAGCTGCGGAGCCAAAACTTATATCAACACAGGGTTTAAAGGTTATTTTTGCTGAGTTATCATCAATAATTTTAATTTTTGCAGCATTTTCTGTACCAGCAATAATCATTTGACGACCTCCAGGTGCTAAATAGGCACAACCAGGTTTGAGGATATCGCCATTACTGGCTTCTTTTACATTAATATTACATAAAGAGTTTAACCTGCTAGCAAAAGCATTTGTAAAGGTTGCTGGCATATGCTGAATCATAATAATGGGTAACGGAAAATCTTGGGGAAACTGTGTTAGTATTTTCTGTAGTGCTACTGGCCCCCCTGTAGAGGTACCAATAGCTAATAAACTATATTTTTTTCCAGAGGACGCTTTTAATTCTGATGTTATTTTATTAGTGCTTACCGCAATAGTAGACGACACTATAGGTGTTCTAGCAGTTGTAACGGGTTGGGTATCTTGACTGCGTTTAACAGCGAAACGATCACTTGATAGACTACGTTTGCAAACACCACTTTTTTTAGCTAATTGTGCAACACGTTGGCGTAATAAGCTGCCAGCTTCATCACTGCTTTGAGCTATATCACTAAATTTTTTAGGTAAAAAATCTAAAGCTCCAGCTTCTAATGCTTCAAGGGTTGATTTAGCCCCTTGATGAGTCAACGAAGAAAACATTAAGATAGCGGTTGGCGACTGCGCCATAATTTTTTTCACTGCTGCAATGCCGTTCAAAATAGGCATTTCAATATCCATTGTAATAACGTCAGGTTTAAGTGAAATAGCTTTATCTACTGCTTCTTGCCCATTAACTGCAACATCAATCACTTCTAACAGTGGATCTTTGTTTAGAATATCAGTGACTCGCCGTCTAAAAAAACTTGAATCATCAACAACAAGTACTTTGTAGGCCATTTACTTCCTCAACTTTTTAATTATTTAAATTTTTTATGAGTGCAGTTTTTTATTTACAGGTGATTTTTTTGCATAAAATTTTAACATGTTAGGTATATCCACTATTAAAGCAATCCCACCATCACTGGTAATAGTTGCTCCAGCCATACCTGGCGTGCCATGTAATAACCTATCAAGTGGCTTTATTACCACTTCTTCTTGCCCGATCAATCTGTCAACAACAAAAGCAACTTGCTGATTACCTAATTGCACTATGACAACATGACCTTTATCCCGAGCTTTGTCCTCATAATTTTTAACAAGCCATTGATCTAAATAAAATAGCGGTATCGCCTTTTCTCGGACTATTATAGTTAGTTGCCCGTCAACACGGTTAGTATTAGTCAAGTCTAGATGGAATATTTCATTTACTGCAGCAAGTGGTAAAGCAAATGTTTGTTCGCCAACAACAACCATCAATGTAGGTAATATTGCTAAGGTTAAGGGTACTTTTATTTCTAAAACAGTCCCTACACCCATTTCTGAGTCAATATCGACAGTACCATTAAGTTGAGTGATTTTTGTTTTAACAACATCCATGCCGACACCACGACCTGACACTTCAGAAATTTCAGTTTTTGTAGAGAATCCTGGTGCAAAAATTAAACTAAAGGCTTCTTTATCTGGCATTCTTGCCGCAGAATCAGCATCGAGAACACCGCGTTCAATCGCTATATCTTTCAGTTTGTCAGCATTCATACCTGCACCATCATCTGTAATGGTTAGCAAAATATGATCACCTTCTTGAGAGGCTGATAAAGTAACAGTACCTTCACGTGGTTTACCCATAGCCTCACGAATATCAGGTTCTTCAACACCGTGGTCAACTGAGTTACGAACTAAATGCACTAAAGGGTCAGCTAATGCTTCAACTAAATTTTTATCTAAATCGGTTTCTTCACCTTCTAGCACCAATTTTATATCTTTATTAAGACTACGTGCTAAATCTCGTACAACACGAGGAAAACGGCCAAACACTTTTTTGATTGGCTGCATACGGGTTTTCATCACCGCACCCTGTAAATCAGTAGTGACCGCATCTAAGTTTGATACCGCTTTAGTTAAATCTTCATCATCAGAGATTAAACCTAAACTGGTTAAACGGTTTCTTACTAATACTAATTCACCCACCATATTCATGATTTTATCGAGTCGTTGAGTATCAACACGTACCGTTGTTTCTCCCTGAGGTGTTGATTGTTGGGTTGTTTTTTTACTCGCAGAAGGTTTAGCCGCAGCTTTAGGCGCTGGTTTTGAACTAGGCGCAGAAGCTTTAGCGCTTGGTTTGGGAGAAGGTGCTTTTGCTACAGGAGTAGGTGTACTTGCGGCTACTACTGGAGAAGCAGGTGTTTCACTTACTTTAGGAGCGTTACCTTTACCGTGTAACTCATCAAGTAAGTTTTCAAATTCATCATCATTTATTTCATCCGAAACATTATTAGAGACAGAAGACGGATTACTTACATCTGAAGAGAATGCACCTTGTCCATGAAGTTCATCTAATAAAGATTCAAATTCATCATCAGAAATATCACTACCTGAATCAACACTAATTGTTGCTGCTGGAGTAGAAGGGGCAGGAGCTGAAGAAGGGCTGCCTCCACCATGTAATTCATCAAGTAAACGTTCAAATTCGTCTTCGCTCATATCATCTGCTGAGTCAGAAGTAGTTTCTTGAGGAGCAATGACAGGAGTATGGGTAGGAGTAGTAACTTCAGGCGTTGGTGCAGTAGTATTTTGTCCTTCTGGCTGACTTAAACGATGTAATTCAGCTAATAATTTAGCATCTGCTGCAACAAGTGGTTCTTTGTTTTGCACTAAGGCAAACATATCATTAACAGTATCAAGGGCTGATAAAATAGTGTCCATTAAATCCGCATTAACAGTGCGCTGCCCATTACGAAGTAAATCAAATATATTTTCTGCACCATGACAAACATCAACAAGCTCATTTAAAGCAAGGAAGCCTGCACCACCTTTTACCGTGTGAAAACCTCTAAAAATGGCATTAAGTAACTCAGCGTTATCAACATCATTTTCAAGTTCAACCAATTGCTCTGAGAGCAGCTCAAGTATTTCACCTGCTTCGACTAAAAAGTCTTGTAGAATTTCTTCATCTGCTTCAAATGACATTCACTAACTCCCGTTAAAACCCTAAACTTGATAAAAGATCATCAACATCGTCTTGGTCTTCAACAACATCGTCTCTTTCTTTTGCATTAACTATTGGCCCTTCAACTAAGTTCTCACCCACTTTAGGATTTACACTTTCCTGAATATTCTCCGCAGAAATACCAAATGCAGTTAACATACTAATTAAATTATCTTCAACTTCACGTACCAAATCAATAACTTTACGAATAACTTGCCCCGTTAAGTCTTGAAAGTCTTGTGCCATTAATACGTCGGTCATCAAACTATGAATATGTGAGGTCTCTTTCTCTGTTGTTACTAACAAGCCATCAATATCACCACATAAACTTTTAAACTCTTTTACATCAATTTCATTATTCATTAGTTTAGCCCATGAGGGCGTAACTGAACGAACTTGTTCAGCAATATTATTAACAATTGGAAAAATTGATTCTACCGCATCCATAGTTTTGTTTGCGGCTTCTTCTGTACGAGTGATAACATAGTTTAAACGCTCTTTAGCGTCTGGAATATCAGCCGTTGCTAAATCACTCAATCTAGAATCTAATTGAAAATTTGTTAAAGAGTCATGTAGTTGACGAGTTAATTTACCTATTTCTGCAAATAATTCAGAATTAATTGGATTTTGAATCTCAGCAATAAGCGCATCGGCTTTTTCTTGCTGATCATTTTCTAAAAATTCAACTAAAGATTTAGCCTGCTCTAAAGAAACACGCCCCATCATTGCCATATTCATGCAAATTCCTTAATACTTAAAACAAAGCATTACTAAATTTTATCAATGAGCCGTAATTAGCTCGCTAAGGAAAAGTTAACCTAGACGTTCGAAAATTTTATCTAGCTTAGTTTTTAGCGTTCCAGCTGTAAAAGGTTTAACAATATAGCCATTGACCCCCGCTTGAGCAGCCATAACAATTTGTTCTTTTTTAGCTTCAGCAGTAATTAGTAGCACAGGTATGTGAGCTAAACTCGAATCTGCACGTATTGCTTTTAACAAATCAATACCTTGCATTCCTGGCATATTCCAATCAGTCACAACGAAATCAAAATCACCATTCTGAAGCATCGGCAGAGCTGTACTGCCATCATCCGCTTCTTGAATGTTGGTAAAGCCTAAGTCGCGCAACAAATTTTTTACTATACGTCTCATGGTTGAAAAATCATCAACAACAAGCACTTTCATATTCTTATCCAAGGCACCCTCTCCAGCTAAACATTCAAAATTTTTATCGATAATATTTTATAAGTTAATACAGTTATTATTCTACTTAACTTTGCCAAGATTGCATACGAGCTTTTAACCTATGCATTGCTTGACTGTGAATTTGACTAACACGTGACTCACTAACATCAAGCACTTGACCAATTTCACGTAAATTCAATTCTTCATCATAATATAAAGACAGTACTAAAGCTTCTCGCTCGGGTAAAGTACTAATACACTCGCTAAGGCCTTTTTTAAAGGCTCCATGTTCTATACTTTGATATGGGTCATCACCATGACAAGTGCCATCAAGCTTAAGCGCATTTTCACTTACGCCTAAATCATCAATACCAAGTATCTTACCTGTACTGACTTCATTTAATATATGATGGTACGCATTTAATGAAATATCAAGTTTTTCAGCAACTTCTATATCACTAACATCTCTGCCTAATGTTGCTTCCAATTGCTTAATAGCCTCACTAACCATACGGCTGTTTTTATGAACTGAACGAGGTGTCCAGTCCCCGCGACGTATTTCATCTAACATTGCACCCCGAATACGAATGCCTGCAAAGGTTTCAAAGCTAGCACCTTTAGTGCTATCAAAGTTATTAGCAGCTTCAAATAATCCAATCATTCCTGATTGAATCAAGTCATCAACAATAACACTTGCAGGTAAACGAGCCAGTAAATGATAAGCTATTCGTTTAACTAATACAGTATGCTGTTCAAGTAAAACTGTTTTATCAATTGGATTATTATAGGCATTAGCTTTTACCACGTTCTACTATTCCCACCTAAATTATTTTAGAAAATATTATGTCGCTTTATTTCTAACAAACAATTCGTATCTTAAGTTCAAATACAAATTAAAAGTTAGTAATCAAGTAATTGCTCAATAAAAAACTCTAAATGACCTGAAGCTTGATTCGGTATTGGCCAGCTACTCACATTTTTTGCTAAATCTTTAAATGCTATTGCTGCAGGAGAATCAGGAAAAGCTTCTACAATTGCTTGTTGCTTACGTACTGATTTACGAATATTTTCATCAAATGGTATAACGCCAACAAGCTCAAGTGCTACATCTAAAAACCTATCTGTAACTTTAGTCAATTTAGCAAATAACTGTTGCCCTTCTTTAGGACTACGTACCATGTTGGCAACAACTTTAAATTTGAAAACATCATGGTCACGGCTTAAAAGTTTCATTAAAGCATAGCAATCAGTGATTGAGGTTGGTTCATCACATACCACTAACATGACATCTTGTGCCGCACGAGTGAAACTAAGCACCATATCTGAAATACCTGCAGCAGTATCAACAATAAGCACATCAAACTGAGTTCGCATTTCGCTAAATGCACGAATTAACCCTGCATGTTCAGCAGGCGTTAAATCAACCATAGATTGTGAGCCAGAAGTGGCAGGAATAATTTTTATATTTCTAGGTCCTGTGATGATAATATCATCAAGTTCACACTCGCCTGATAAGACATGAGAAAGGTTGCGTTTTACTCTCAAACCCAACATGACATCAACATTGGCTAAGCCTAAATCGGCATCTAGCACTAATACCCTCTTTCCTAACTGTCCAAGAGCGATAGCTGTGTTTAGTGAGACGTTGGTTTTTCCAACCCCCCCTTTACCACCCGAAACTGCTACTACTTTAACTTTTTTTAAGTCTTGCATTTTTCTTAAGCCGCTCGCTTGATCTGCCATTTATTATTTCTTAATTTCTTATACTACCGTTTTATTTTAATTAAAAACACTGCAATTAATAATTTTTCTATACAGCTACGGTCGCAGCTATTGGCATTGCTTTCACTGTTCGTTGAGTAAAGACTATATTGTTTTTTGCTGATTTTGTTGCCATTTTATCTGCAAGCGTAACCAATTTTTCAGCATTTGCAACTTTAATATCTTCTGGAACCCTTTGCCCGTCTGTAAGATAACCTATTGGTAAGCCATTTTGAATGGAAGTTGTAATTATTTCACCAATACTAACGCTTTCATCAAGTTTAGTATAAATACAACCCGATAATGGTACTTTTTTAAAACGTTCAACATTCTCTTGCATTACTAGCTGCTGGCTGTTGGCTGCTAATACTAAATAGTTTCTTATTCTAACGCTAGCATTGGATACTAAACTAGCTAAGTTTTCAGCTAAACGAATATCTCTTTGTCCCATTCCTGCAG
>JADGDH010000137.1 GCA_016745015.1 Colwellia sp. | reverse complement strand
CATATTCATCGCGCTCAAAAAGTTGGTAAAACTGAGCATATTCGTTATTGTGGCTCACCTATTGCGCTTAGCTTTGATGAAGCTAAACAAAAAAAACGCGTATTAATGGTTGATTTCGAGCAAGGAAAACTAGCAACAATAAATGATTTGATTGTGCCATGCTTTCAACCGTTGGCTATGGTGAAAACCTCTATAGAAAACTTAAGCAAAGCGGTTGAAGAACTAAGCAGTGATTTATTAGCAAAAAGCTTGTTAGAAAACGTTTCACCAGAGAATAATTCATTTAAAAAGCCAGAAGAAATAAATATCTGGCTTGATATTGAGCTATCAGATACAGGTTTATTAAGTGATTTACAGTCTAAAATCATGGCGTTAGTGGAAGATTTTCCTGTTGAAGTATTACTGGTTAGGCGAGAAAAACAAGTTAGAAAACGTTTAATGCTAGCCAACACAGAAGATCAAAGCACCTTAAGTGAATTAACGATAGAAGAAGTATTTAGCTCTCGCTTAAACCAAGAAACTTGGTCACAAGAAGCTGGTGATAACATGAAAGGTAACACTGAAGATAACACGAAAGAGAGCGCAGAAATTGTTGCGCGTAAAAAGCAATTGCAAACTTTATTTAAACAAACAGTCGCACAAGTGTTAGCAGCAGGTGAGTCATGAAAATATTGCGACTACGCTTTGAAAATATAAATGCCTTAAAAAACGCTTGGCAGTTAGACTTTACTCAAGAGCCGTTTGACTCTAACGGCCTTTTTGCTATTACTGGCGCTACTGGCGCAGGTAAAACCAGTATTCTTGATGCTATTTGTTTAGCGCTTTATCATCAAACCCCACGTTTAACTATTTCTAAAAAGCAAAATGAACTGATGACTCGCTTTACTGCACATTGTATGGCTGAGGTAGAATTTGAAGTAAAAGGGCAAGGTTATCGCGCTTTTTGGAGTCAAAAACGTGCTCGCAATAAAGTTGACGGTAATTTATTAGAGCCAACGGCTGAATTGTCACTTGTTGACGGTACTATTATTGCTGAAAAACTTAAAACAGTGCGCAGTAAAATAGCTGAAATAACAGGTTTAGATTTTTCACGATTTAGAAAATCTATGATGTTGTCACAAGGAGAGTTTGCCGCATTTTTAAATGCCCCTGCTAATGACCGAGCACAATTGCTAGAACAATTAACAGGCACACAAATCTATGGTGATATTTCAAAAAAAGTTTTTGAAAATCATAAAGCAGCTGAAAAATCCTTACAACTTATTCAAGCTAAATCTCAAGGTGTAAGCTTGTTAGCAGAGCAAGAGCTAACAAGCTTATATGCAGAAGAAGCAAAATTAACGCAACAAAGTACAATAATCACACTAGAGCAATCATCATTTTTAGCATTAAAAAATGTGATGTTACTTAGCGAAGCGCATCAAAAACAGTTAATTCTAATTGATGAGCTAGCTTTACAAAGTCAGCAAGCGAAAGTAAATGTTGTTGCGAATCAATCTGTTCTTAATGAATGTGTAGTGGAACAAGAAAAGCAACAAGCTGAACACGCTATTATTGAAGCTAAGCTTGTTAATGATATTCTGCCATTAGACAGTGATATTGCAAACATCACAACTCAAACAGCCCAAGTATCTGAGCAATTAAACAAACAAAAACAAGAACTTAATAATTCAGTGCAAAAACAGCAGCAAAGCCAAACTGATCAAACACAATTAGAAGCAGAAATTGCTCAGCTACAAGTTTATATTACTGAACACCAAACATTGGTAAAGGTGAAAGAAAAGCTACCTTTGTGGGCTAACCAAGAAAATCAAATAGTACAAATAAAAGCAAAGGTTAATGAAAAAAAACAACAGTTAACGAAGAGCCAAAACGACCATCAACAATTAATTGTTGAACAGAAAAGTCAGCAAGTTTTGTTAAGCAAAAATCAACAGCAACAAAAAGCGTTAACAATACAAATAAATGCATTTGATGCAGAACAAAAACAGTTGGTTAGCGATAATACCTCTTTACTTGATACCGTTGGACTTGGCAGTGAACCGTTAACAAATGAGTCGCTAAACACCAAAATAAATAACTGGCAACAACAGCAAAACATAGCATTACAGGCACAGCAGCTTGCTAAACGTTATCATTATATTTCACATGAATTAGAGATATTAACGGTTCAAAATCAGCATTTGGTGCCAACACTAACAACAACAGCGTTACAGCTAACAGAATTACGGCAACAATTTACTTCGGTGAAGCAGCAAAAATTTGATGTTGAAACCCTCATTGCTCAACAACAAACAATTATGGCGCTTAGTGAGCACCGAGCCAAGTTACAACCAGATCAACCTTGCCCCTTATGCGGCTCTGCAGAGCACCCAGCCATTACTGAATATCAAGCCATTAATCTTGACGATCAGCAAAATCGTTTGCATAGCATTCATGATGCGTTAGAAAGTTTAGAAGAGCAGGGTAAAGAGCTTGTTAAGCAAGAAAGCCAATTAAAGGCGGATATTGAAGCGAATAAAAATAATGAGAAAAAAATTATTGCTGAACAAGCTGAGCTAACAAGTAATTTTACTGCTTTATCATTGTCAGAGCCTTTACCACTTGAAAAATCAACCTTAATTGAAAGCTTAGCTTTAATTGAACAAGCGTACGAACAAATCAGTAAAACAATTCAACAACTCAATCTGTTTAGTGAAAAGTTCGTTCAGCACAATCAACGTATGGTAACAAGCAATCAAACGTTGCAACAAGTTAATCAATTATTAGCGAAAGATAAACATCAAGAAGCGTTGATAGAAGAAAAGCTAAACCATGCTCAGCATGATTTAATGCAACAAAATTTAGTTGTTGAGCAATTAAAATCAGAGCAGAGTAATATGGAAACGCTGTTAAATTCTGATGTAAACACTGATGTAAATACGATGCAGGTTATAGAATTAAGTGCGGATAATTGGCTGAATACATTGCAACAGCAAGTTACTTTATTTGAGGAAAAGTCAGCTCAATTACAAGCGCTTTATAATAGCTTGTCAGCCACCGAAAAAACAACTGCCTTAGCAATGGCAAATGTTACTCAAGTTCAACAGCAGTTAATTACTCTAGAACAGCAAGAAGCGATACTGAATAGCCAATTACAAACCAAAAACCAGTTACGCGTAACTGGTTTTGTTGAATTAGGCTATCATGATGGTAACATGCAATCCTCTGATTTTATTAGAGGAATTATAAGAAAACAAACAAATGAGACTAAAAGTCAATTTACCTTGTTACAAAAAGAGCTACAAACAACAGAAGCAAAATCACAACAACTTTTAGGGCAAGAACAAAGAGCAAAACAGCAACTTTTTGACTATGAACAAGCTAAAGTAGAGGCAGAACAATTATTAACTTCCTCACTTGAAAAAAGTAATGGCGATGTTAAAAAATTAACCGATTTTTCGTTAGATAGTATTGAAACTGAACTTGAAAACTTAACGGAACAACTTAAACAACAACAAATAAAATTAGGACAAGTTCAACAAACTATTAACCATGATCAACAAAGTAAACTAAAACAGCAAGATTTGTTAAAGCAAATTGAAAGTGAACAGATGATTGTGGATGAGCTGTCTTATCTCAACAGTTTAATAGGATCTGCTGACGGTGCTAAATTTAGAAAATTTGCTCAAGGGCTAACGCTTAATAATCTTGTTTACCTAGCCAATGAACAACTTAATAAACTTGATGGTCGTTATCAACTGCAATGCCAACAAAGTGAAATATTAAGTTTACAAGTGATTGATACTTGGCAAGGGGACAGTGTGCGTGATACTAAAACGCTATCGGGCGGTGAAAGTTTTTTAGTCAGTTTGGCTTTAGCACTGGCACTTTCTGATTTGGTGAGCAGTAAAACTAGCATTGACTCACTCTTTTTAGATGAAGGTTTTGGTACTTTAGACAACGACACCCTTGAAATAGCGCTAGATGCTTTAGATAACCTCAATGCTAGTGGCAAAATGATTGGTATTATTAGTCATGTTGAAGCATTAAAAGAGCGTATAGCCGTACAAGTTAAAGTAGAAAAACAAAGTGGCTTAGGCGTTAGTGTGTTAGATAAACAATTTGCTTTCATAGCAAGCTAAAAATAAGGAGGATCAGTGTTATCTATTTCAGAGCCAAATTGGATTTATTTCACTCTGCTAGCTGCAACCATGCAAGCTGTTCGAACCGCAGGACAAAAACAACTTTCTGGCAAATTAAATTCAATGGCAACTACTGCGGTGCGTTATGTTTATGCATTGCCATTTGCCTGGGTCTATTTAGTGTGGATGCTAGATTTTCGTGAAGTATCAGCACCAATACTCAATAATGATTTTTTAGTTTATGCATTAATTGCGTGTGTAACCCAAATTATTGGCACCGTCTGTTTAGTGGCCGCTTTTCGTTATAAAAACTTTGCTGTTGCTACTAGCCTTGCTAAAACAGAAGCAATTCAAGTTGCTATTGTTGGTGCCTTGCTGTTTGCTGCGCCATTAAGCTTTATGGGCTGGTTCAGTGTTATTGTTGGTGTTGTTGGCGTGTTTTTTGTGTCTAAAGTTAAATTTAACCCAAGAGAAATATTTGCGGGATCTGATGCTATGACAGGGTTAGCTTTTGGGCTTGGCGCAGGTTTAGGTTTGGCTATTACCACTTTACTGATTCGTGAGTCTAGTTTGGCACTTAATACCGATTTAATGGTTAGCGCAGCGATAACGTTGGTTTTTATGATCACAGTACAGTCAATTATTTCAGTTGGTTATGTTTATTTTCAAGACAAAAAACAGCTCGGCTTAATGCTAAAATATTGGCGTTTATGTTTATTTATTGGCATTACTAGCGTACTTGGGTCTATCGGTTGGTTTACAGCCGCAAGTTTTCAAACTGCTGCTTATGTAAAAGCGTTAGGGCAGGTAGAGTTTTTTATTACGTTAGCGCTAACCTATCGTTTGTTTAAAGAGAAAATAACAGCCATTGAATACCTCGGCATGTTTTTTATTGTGCTAAGCGTGGTTATTTTGTTGTTATGGGCATAAATGAGCTTAAAATAAAGATGTTTGATGTTAAGCTGCACACTACTATTTATGGTGTTTGTTAAAATTGAATTAAATACAAATTAAAGAGAATTAAATGAAAATTGCAGATAAAACCGTTGCTCAGTTTCACTATGTTTTAAAAAATGAAGCAGGTGAAACATTAGAATCATCTCAAGGTAACGAGCCTCTTGCTTATTTGCATGGGGCAAACAATACCTTAGCAGGCTTAGAAAAAGCACTAACCGATAAAGAAGCGGGTGATAAATTCAGCGTAACGTTACAACCTGAAGATGCTTATGGTGAGCGCCAAGAAAATTTAGTGGAACGCGTACCCGTTAAGCATTTACAAGGCTTACCAAGCAAAAATGCCAAATGGAAAGCAGGCATGATTGCTGTTGTTCACACTGAACAAGGTCAACGTCAAGTAACGGTTGTTAAAACAGGTAAATTTATGGTGACGGTTGACATTAACCCACCATTGGCAGGCAAAATATTAACATTTGATGTTGAAGTGCTCGACGTGCGCGCAGCAACTGACGAAGAAGTTGAGCATGGTCATGCGCATGGCGTTGGTGGTCATCAGCACTAAACTATTATGATATGTTAGCTGTCTGTTGTTGACGAAATAAGTTTAACTGCTAAGGTATTAGTAGTTAAACTTACTTTCTAAACTTATTTATCTGAATAAGGCAACAGCGAGCAATACTACTATGGCTATAAAAATAATAACCCCTGTTAAAATATTAAAGCACTCTCTAATCGCACTTTCTCTACTGTCATCTTTAAATTTATTGGCTCAAACTCAAGTAATTCATGCAGGTACCTTATTAAAAGTTGCAGGCGAAAAGCCGTTATCTAAACAAACACTCATTATTACCGACGGTAAAATAACAAATATTAAAAAAGGCTTTATTAGCGCCAAAGAGATTGCTAAAGATGCTGAGTTGATTGATTTATCGTCAAGCTTTGTTATGGCAGGTTTAATGGACATGCACGTACACTTACAAGGAGAATTAGGGCCGAAAAATGATAGCCAATCTCTTCGAATGTCTGATGCTGACGTATTAATGCAAAGTGTTTTAAATGCTAAAAAAACGCTTATGGCTGGATTCACCACAGTTAGAGATTTAGGCGCAAGTGCAGAACAAATTTTTGCCCTACGAGATGGGATCAATAAAGGTTGGGTTGATGGTCCTCGAATTAAAGCTGCGGGGTCGCCAGTTTCAGTAACAGGTGGACATGGTGATGTTGATGGTTTAAGTCCTGATATTTTAGCTATGCGTACTAGTAAAACTATTTGTGATGGTCCTTTCGACTGTCGTCGAGCAACTCGCCATGCTATTAAATATGGTGCTGATTTAATTAAAATTACTTCTACGGGCGGTGTATTGTCTGATACAAATACTGGCACGGGTCAGCAAATGTCTGATGATGAATTAAAAGAAGTAGTTGATGCAGCACATGCATTAGGCCGAAAAGTAGCAAGCCACGCACATGCCGCTGATGGCATTAATGCAGCGCTTCGAGCAGGAGTCGACAGCATAGAGCACGGTAGTTATTCTAATAAAGAAAGCATTAAACTCTTCAAAAAATCAGGCGCTTATTTAGTTCCTACACTTATGGCAGGAGATACGGTTGTAGGTTTAGCTAAAAATACTAACTTTATGTCAGAAGCCATTAAAGCTAAAGCAATTAGAGTGGGTTCAGACATGACAGAAAATTTTAAAAATTCTTTTAAATCAGGAGTTAAAATTGCCTATGGCACAGACAGTGGTGTTTCTCCTCATGGAAATAATGGTAAAGAGGGGGTGTTAATGGCACAAGCGGGTATGAAAAATAGTGAAGTTCTAAAATCTGCCACCGTCAATGCTGCTGATTTAATTGATATGTCTGATAGTTTAGGCACATTAGAAAAAGGGAAAATAGCTGATATTATTGCTTTTGATGGTAATCCGTTAATTAACATTGAAGAGTTGTTGGACGTTGATTTTGTGATGAAGGGTGGGA
>JADGDH010000280.1 GCA_016745015.1 Colwellia sp. | reverse complement strand
TAAAACTCTGTTTAAGCAGAGGAATCAATTCAGCAAAATTTAAGCTGTTTTGTACTTGTTCAGTGTTAATGATTTTCATAATGATCTCTTTTTTGAAGTGAGTAATTACTTTCATTTAAAAATAAGCTCACTAGCGTTAAAGTCGTTAAAGTTCAATCAACTCTTTAGGTGCTTGCGTTAGTGTTTTTAGGCCATTTTCTGTTAATACCACATCATCTTCAATACGAATGCCACCCCAATTTGGAATGTAAATACCAGGCTCTATGGTGATAACACAACCTTGTTCTATGGTGGCTTTGCAATCAGGGCTAAGAAAAGGCTGTTCATGTAATTGTAAGCCAACGCCATGCCCTAAACCTTCACCAGCGTAATCTTTATATTCACTGTTGAGTAATATGCTAGCTGATTTTTGATATAAATGTGCGCCACTAACACCTTCATACACAGCATCAATAGCGGCTTGTTGAGCACTTTGTACTAGTTGGTAGACTTCTTTTTGTTTATTACTAGCTTTACCAAAGATAAAAGTTCTAGTCATGTCCGAACGATAGCCATTAACGACAGCACCAAAGTCAATTAAAACAATATCACCCTGCTTGAGAGCGCGATTTGAAGGAATGCCATGGGGCAGAGCGCTTCGTTCTCCAAAACCTAAAATAGTAGCAAAAGATAATTCTTCAGAGCCTAATTTTGCCATTTGATAATCTAACTCATTGGCTAGCTCTCGCTCGGTAATGCCTTCTTTCACCAAAGGCAAAATATTGGCTAAAGCTTGATCGGCAATTTCAGCGGCTTGCTTAATGGTAGCAATTTCAACAGCTGATTTGACCATTCGCAGTTTTTCAACAGTGCCAACCAAAGAAATAGTTTGTGTAACTTGTGTTTCCTGCGCTATTTGCGCAGACATCTCTTGCCATTGAGCAACGTTAGTATGCTCGCTTTCAAAAAGTAGTGTTTGGCAATTTTCTTTATTCAGCAATTCTATAATTAATGAGGCAAGCGTTTGGTTAGCACGATCACGACAAATTACTTGAAAGCGTCCTTCATAATGACCCGCTTGCTCTTTTGCCTGCTCGAAATAGCGGTAATCGGTAATTAAATAATTTACTTTTTCAGTCAATAATAGCGTAGCAGCATGTCCTGAAAAATTAGACAAATAACGAATATTAATTTCACTAAAAATAACTATAGCACTGTGTGGCTGTGTTACTACTTGTTGGCGTAATTTGTTAATTTTCATTTGATAATTCTCTTATACTTAATTTAGGGCTATTAGTTACTTTTTACTACCCATCATGGTTAGACCTTGTTAACTGAGATACTTGTTGTTGGTGCTCAATATCACTAACTAAAGTACGATTAAAAATATATAAAGCGAGGCAAGTGGCAAAGCCTAGTGCTGCAATTATTACCCACATTAATGCTGGATTGTTTAAATTAACGGCTAAGGATTGATATAACCAACCAGAAAGTAAGCCACCAAATAAGTTACCTAATGCCATAGAAACAAAGTAATAGCCCATAAACATTGCAGCTTTGTCTGGTGGGGCAAATGATGCAACATATTCTTGGCTCTTGGGAGATGCCGTCATTTCACCAACGGCAAAAATAATCACAGAAACGGCAACCATTAAGCCACCAAAAACAAAGCCGTGAGCTAAACCACCAATAATCATAGATAATGACAAAATAGTGGTACCAGCAATTAATGTGGGTAATGCTTTAAATTTACCAATAAAACGGCTGATTAGCACTTGGAACAAAATGATCATTAAAAAATCTATACTTAAAAT
>JADGDH010000015.1:19530-36084 GCA_016745015.1 Colwellia sp. | reverse complement strand
AAGCTAATTAACTTAAGCGATAAAGAACGTAAAAATTATGCAATATCAATTGATTGAAGATTTTATCAGTTTAAAAAACATTTGCGAACACTATAGTAAAACAAGTGTATTAGCCATAGATACTGAGTTTGTTCGTACTCGCACCTTGTACCCTCGGTTGGGTTTGTTGCAGGTTTTTGATGGTGAACAGCTAGCCTTGATTGACCCAATAGCTATTACTGATTTATCACCTTTTTGGCAATTACTAACCAATGAGAATATTACCAAAGTATTGCATGCATGCTCAGAAGATTTAGAAGTTTTTTTAACAAGTGGAAATTGCAAACCCGTTAATTTAATTGATAGCCAAATAATGATGTCTTTTTTGGGGCATGGCTTGTCAATAGGTTATGCTGCTATGGTTGAATATTTTACCGATATTAAGCTAGATAAATCTGAATCTCGTACAGACTGGACGAAAAGACCTCTTTCCTTGAATCAATTAAATTACGCTAGTGCAGATGTTGAGCATTTATTTAAAATTTATCCTAAATTAGTTACTAAAATTGAACAGGCAGGATGGTTTAGTTATGCTAAGCAAGAAACGCAACTGTTAATAGATAGAAAGTTTACCTCTATTGATGAAGATCAACTATATCGTCAAGTTAAATTAGCTTGGCGCTTGAATTCTAAGCAATTGAATGTGTTACAGCACCTAGCTAAGTGGCGCTATCAACAAGCCAAATCACGTGATTTACCTTTGGGGTTTGTTGTAAAAGAGCATACCATGATGGCTGTTGCTTCTCATAACCCTGCAAATTTATCTGCCATGAGTAAGCTTGATGGTGCCGAGGTACTTGATATTCGCCATAAAGGTAAAGCTATGTTATCTGTGCTAATGCAAGCATCGCATGATAGTGAAGCTGATTATCCTCAAAAAATACAACGCCTAGATGAATATCCAGGCTATAAGCAAACGTTTAAAAATGTAAAAACTTTTATCAATTCAGTGAGTGAAAAACACAATTTAGCGATTGAAAATTTAGCCTCAAAAAAACAAATTAATCAGTTTTTAATTTGGTATTTTGATTTGAATGAGGCTAAAAAAGTAAGTGTCGATACTGGTATTTATCCTGATATTATAACAACTTGGCGTAATGAACTCTTTGGCATAAATCTACAAGAATTTGCTGATAAGGGCTTTAAGTTTTAATATGTAATTGAAGCTATCTCTAAAGTTCGGCTAAAAACGTTTTTATCTCTTGCTTTAATTCATCACTGTCAATATTTTTACTCGCAATTTCAGCTTTTTTGGCATACTCAATAGCTTTATCCGTTTCTTCAAACTCTTGTTGTCTTTGCGCCATGGCTAAATAGACAGAAGCCGTAAAGGTTGGCAACTTTAGTATATCAGCACTTGCTAATGCTATTTCATAAATATCTATTGCTAAATCACCTTCTTCAGTAAAATCGCCTAATGCTTCCCACTGTAGAGGATGATCTTTTGGGGTGTTTTGATTTGTAGCACAAAGTTTTTGTAAATCTTTACAAGCATTGCTCCTAACTTCATCATTACCTTCTGCGGATGCATTAGCTATTTTTTGACAAATATTGAGAATTTCATCGTATAAAGGTGCTTTCATTGGTTTACCTAATGTTAATTTTAATGTTCTGCTAAAGCAGATTAAAAAGTAATGTAATTTATTATGTCATTGTATCGCATATCAAAGCGTGTGCGTGATATATTAATAATTCATTTTCTATTTGTCTTGGTGTCGGTATTCAAGATAAAAAATTTCATAGGTCTCCATTATGCTATGTGCTATTTATAAAAGCGCTAAAAAAGAACACACTTACCTTTTTGTTAAAACGCGTGATGATTTTTCTACCGTTCCTGAGTCATTAATGCTTACTTTTGGAACGCCTACGTTGGTAACCTTGGTTAATTTGGCAACCAAGGAAAAACTAGCCTTTGCAGATTTAGAAAAAGTGAAAGCTAACTTAAATGCACAAGGCTATTATTTACAATTACCACCACCAAAAGAAGATTTATTAAAAGAACATAAATTAGAAATGGATAAACAAAAATCATAAGGAGAGTAGTGAATGAAATTGAATAATATTATTACCTCGCTAATCGTTGTTAGCATTGCATTGATACCTTTGAAAGTATTGCAAGCAAAAACATTGAATGAAGAAGGTTTTAAAGAATATGTTATTGAGCTAAAAAAAGAAGCGTTAGCTGAAGGTTTTGAACAAAACTTAATTGATGAAAGTTTTGCTAAAGTGAAGTTTCATGAACGAGCAGTGACTGCTGATCGAAAACAACCTGAACAAGTTGAAACCTTAGATACTTATTTACCTAAGCGAGTGCCTAGTTGGAAGGTAAAAAAAGCGCGAGCATTATATAAAGAACACCAAAAAATATTGACTAAAATAGGCAATGATTATGCTATTCAACCTCGATTTATTGTCGCTTTATGGGGATTAGAAACAAATTTTGGAAAATTTACAGGCGGTTATAATGTCGTTTCAGCTTTATCTACTCTCGCTTACGAAGGACGCCGTGAATCTTTTTTTAAAAAACAATTATGGGCAGCACTAACCATTTTAGATGAAGGCCATATCAAAATTGATAATATGAAAGGCTCATGGGCTGGTGCTATGGGACAAAACCAATTTATGCCAACTTCCTTTTTAGCTTATGCAGTTGACGGTGATGGTGATGGTAAAAAAGATATTTGGCAAAACCAAGTTGATATTTTTGCATCAATGGCAAATTATTTACAAAAAGAAGGCTGGAATGATGAATTAACTTGGGGTCGTCAGGTTAAATTACCGAAAAATTTTGATGTTACATTAGCTATACCTAAAAATACAGGCAGCCGTAAAAACTGGTTAAAAGCTTGGACTCAAACGGAGAAAACATTAGTACAATGGCAAGCACTTGGCGTTCGACGTATGGATGGTACAAACTTACCAAATGTAGATATAAAAGCTGCACTTGTTTTTCCAGACGATGAAAATGGTCGTGCCTATTTAGCTTATGATAATTATAAAAGCTTGATGCATTGGAATTTGTCTTATTACTTTGTTAGCTCGGTTGGTCATTTATCTGATCGAATCAAGTTTCCTCCAATTCATTAGAAAGTACTTTTAATCATGACAGATATCCAAAAAAACATTCCATTTTGGCAACGTAAAACCTTAACTGAAATGTCTCGTAGCGAATGGGAGTCCTTATGTGATGGTTGTGCTAAGTGCTGTCTCAATAAATTTATTGATGATGAAGACACTGATGATCTCAGTGAGCTACAGCCGACTGACCATTTAAATGAGGGGGAACAGGTTGTATATTCTAGTATTGCTTGTTATTTGCTCAATGAAAAAACTTGTCAATGTAGCCAATATTCCAAAAGAACCAAACTAGTGCCTGATTGTGTGCAATTAACACAAGATAATTTAGCTGATGTTTTTTTTATGCCACCAAGTTGTACTTATCGTCGACTGCAAGAAGGGCGAGGCATGCCGTCTTGGCACCCCTTACTTCACAAAGGTAAAAAATCGGCAATGCACAAAGCTGGCATGTCGGTGCGTGGAAAAATAGTTAAAGATGATGATGTACATCTTGAAGATTTTGAAGATTATATTGTTACTTGGCCGCTTAATGATCTGGATTAGTCTTCCAACCTTTATCATTTTTATATACGCTAAAATTGAAAAACAATTATGAAAGCTCAACAACAAAGCCTCTTGTTTTTACATTGTTCGGTTCTGCTTTTTGGCGGCACGGCTCTATTTTCAAAACTTATAGGGTTACCAGCCTTAGATATTACCGTTTATCGAACAGGTGTTGCCGCTATTGTATTATTTACTTTATTAACATTGCAAAAGAAAAAAATAACGTTATCAAGCACTAAAGATTATGGTGTTGCTGTATTGCTTGGTGTTGTGGTAGGTGTTCATTGGGTTACTTATTTTGCAGGTATGCAAATGGCAGGAGTGACTATTGGTATTATTGCCTTTTTTACTTACCCAGTTATCACTGTTTTTTTAGAGCCACTTTTAAGCCGAACTACGGGTAAAAACAAACCTAAACTTAAAGATGTAATTATTGCATTGATTGTTTTAATGGGGATTTTTTTATTGATCCCAGAAATTAACTTAGGGAATCAAGTCACGTTAGGAATTGGGACAGGTATTATTTCGGCATTTTTCTTTGCGTTGAGAAATATCCTCCATAAGAATTATTTTAGTCATTACTCAGGACCACATGCAATGATGTATCAAACCCTTGTTGCTTTTCTTATGTTGGGGTTGTTTGTTGAAGTGCCATTATCACAAGTGACTAACCGTGATTGGTCACTTATTTTATTAGTGGGTATTGTTTTTACTGCTGCACCCCATGCTTTGCTTGCATCATCTTTACGTCACTTATCTGCAACAACCGCAGGGCTTATTTCTTGTCTACAACCTTTATATGCAAGTATTTTAGCCTTTTTATTACTCAGTGAAAGGGTAAATATGTTAACTATCATTGGTGGCGCTTTAGTAATCAGTGCCGCGCTTTTTGAAACATGGTCGGTAAGTAAAGGGCGTTAATTTATATTACTTTGTTTGAAATTATAATTATTTTCAAATGGGTGTTTAATGTTAGCGCTATTAATGGTAAAACACTTAATAGTTAGTCTTTTTTATCATATCAATTGTTTAAAGGTGTTTTATGATCATTGGCATTCCCAAAGAGTCGCTAAAGGGTGAAAACCGTGTAGCAGGCTCACCAAGCTCTGTTAGTGCATTAATCAAATTGGGCTTTACTGTACAAGTACAGAAAGGTGCAGGTTCGAAAGCAAGTTTTACAGACGAAGAATATAGCAATAGTTGTGCAGAAGTTGTTATTAAGAAAAATTGTTGGCAAAGCGATATCATTTTTAAAGTTAATGCCCCCACTTTAGATGAAGTTGAATTAATGAATGACGGAGCTACTTTAATTAGTTTTATTGCACCAGCGCAAAGCCCTGAATTATTAGAAGCGCTTCGCGTAAAATCAATTACCACGTTAGCCATGGAAATGGTACCTAGGATGACACGCTCTCAATCAATGGATGCGTTAAGTTCTATGGCAAATATTGCCGGTTACCGTGCTGTTATTGAAGCCTCTCACCACTTTGGTCGTTTTTTTACAGGGCAGATTACAGCTGCTGGTAAAATGCCACCAGCTAAAATAATGATTATAGGGGCAGGGGTTGCTGGTCTTGCCGCTATTGGTACTGCTAGTAGTTTAGGGGCAATTGTTCGAGCATTCGATACTCGTCCCGAAGTAAAAGAACAAATTGAAAGTATGGGTGCTGAATTTCTTGAAATGGATTATGAAGAACCTGAAGCCTCTTCTTTAGGAGAGGGTTCAGGTGATGGTTATGCTAAAGAAATGAGTAAAGCGTTTATTGATGCTGAGATGGCACTCTTTGCAGAGCAAGCTAAAGATGTTGATATAATTATTACTACAGCGATGATCCCTGGAAAACCTGCACCTAAATTGATTACAAAAGAAATGGTTGAATCAATGAAAGCAGGCAGTGTTATTGTTGATTTAGCAGCAGGCGGTGGCGGTAACTGTGAATATACCGAAGCAGGAAAAGTTGTTAATGCTCATGATGTTCAAGTTATTGGTTACACTGATTTAGTCTCTCGTTTGCCAAACCAAGCATCACAGCTTTATTCTAACAATTTAGTTAATTTAGCTAAGTTACTTTGTAAAACAAAAGATGGCACATTCAATATTGATTTTGACGATGTAGTTATTCGTAATATGACCGTTGTTAAATGTGATGAAGTCACTTTTCCACCACCACCAATTCAAGTGAGTGCTGCCCCTGCAGCAGCTCCAAAAGCCAAGGTAGAGCCTGTTGCTGAAGCTGAGGAAACACCTACATCGCCAACAAAAAAATATGCTTTTATAGCTGCAGGAATTGCTTTGTTTGGTTGGGTTGCTAGTGTTGCTCCTGCTGATTTTCTTACCCACTTTACTGTGTTTGTATTGGCTTGTGTTATTGGTTATTACGTGGTGTGGAATGTTAGTCATTCATTGCACACGCCATTAATGAGTGTAACCAATGCTATTTCGGGTATTATTATTGTTGGCGCGTTATTACAAATAGGCTCTGATAATACCTTGGTACAAGTACTCGCAGCATTAGCTACTTTGGTCGCAACAATAAATATTGTTGGTGGCTTTAAAGTGACTAGCCGTATGTTAAAAATGTTTAGTAAGTAGGGAAGTAATATGGATTCTACACAAATCGCGTCTAATGGTTTTATCAGCGCAGCATACGTAGTTGCTGCTTTACTCTTTATTTTCAGTCTAGCAGGGCTAAGTAAACAAGAAACTGCTAAACAAGGTAACTTGTTTGGCATGATAGGTATGACAATTGCCTTACTAACAACAATTTTTGATCCAAGAGTTTCTAATGTTTTTGTTATAATCGTTGCTATGATTATTGGCTCTGGTATAGGATTACGATTAGCCAATAAAGTTGAAATGACACAAATGCCTGAACTTGTTGCTATATTGCATAGTTTTGTAGGTTTGGCCGCTGTATTAGTTGGTTTTAATAGTTACTTTGATGCAGGACACGGTGTTGTTATTACCGCTGCACAACAAACAGCTATGAGTATTCATCTAACTGAAATTTTCTTAGGAATATTTATTGGCGCGGTAACCTTTAGTGGCTCTATTGTTGCTTTTGGAAAGTTAAGTGGATCTATAAATTCAAGTGCTTTAATGTTACCTAACCGTCATAAAATGAATTTAGCGGCAGGTGTATTCAGTTTTTTATTGTTGTTAACTTTTGTTAATAATGGTGGCTCTAATACTGCATTATTTTTAATGACTATTGTCGCATTGGTATTTGGCTGGCACCTTGTCGCTTCTATTGGCGGTGCAGATATGCCTGTGGTTGTTTCTATGCTTAACTCCTATTCTGGTTGGGCAGCTGCAGCAGCTGGTTTTATGCTAAGTAATGATTTACTTATTATTACAGGTGCTTTAGTTGGCTCATCGGGTGCTATTTTATCTTATATCATGTGTAAAGCGATGAATCGTTCATTTATCAGTGTTATTGCAGGTGGCTTTGGTACAACAGTAGTTATTGATGAAGATAAAGATTATGGCGAACATATAGAAGTACAAGCTGAAGCTGTTGCTGATTTATTACGTGGTGCTAAATCGGTAGTGATAGCGCCAGGTTATGGTATGGCAGTAGCGCAAGCGCAATATCCAGTGTATGAAATGACACAACAGCTAATCAGTAAAGGCATTAAAGTACGTTTTGCTATTCACCCTGTTGCAGGGCGTTTACCTGGGCATATGAATGTACTTCTTGCTGAAGCAAAAGTGCCTTATGACATTGTTTTGGGTATGGATGAAATTAATGAAGATTTTCCTGAAACTGATGTAGTATTAGTTATTGGCGCTAACGATACAGTAAACCCTGCTGCAAATGATGATCCCAATAGTCCTATTGCTGGCATGCCAGTACTAGAAGTATGGAATGCAAAAGAAGTGATAGTTTTTAAGCGGTCTATGAGCCCTGGTTATGCTGGTGTTCAAAATCCATTATTCTTTAAAGATAACACTCAAATGCTTTTTGGTGATGCAAAAGAAACAACAGAGCAAATTTTTAGGGCTTTGTAATATTAACTAGACTTAATGCTTAAGAAATAAAGGGTTAAGTTTTAAACTTAGCCCTTTTTATTTTTTTAAGGGTTATTTATCAACTAAATATTCTATATTAGAGATGAAATATTAGTGTAATTGCTCTTTTTACTTTACTTTAGGTGAAATCAAAGCTTAAATCACTATATAAGGAAACTGAACTTACTTAAGTTAAGTTCAGTTAACAAAATTGATATTTATCATTTTATATATTTTATAGACATTGTTTGATGTCCATTCTTCCAATTAGGAGAGCGCTTTATGACAAGTAAAATCTCAATCCCCAGTTCAGGTGATAAAATCACTATATCTAATGGTAAATTATTAGTACCCAATAATCCTATCATTCCTTTTATTGAAGGTGATGGTATTGGCATTGATGTAACTCCACCTATGATCAAAGTTGTTGATGCTGCTGTTAATAAAGCTTATGGCAATGGTAAGAAAATTTCTTGGATGGAAGTATATGCAGGCGAGAAAGCAACTCAGGTATATGATTCTGAAACTTGGTTGCCAGATGAAACATTAGACATGTTTAAAGAATATAAAGTAGGTATTAAAGGCCCATTAACCACTCCTGTTGGTGGTGGTATGCGATCGTTAAATGTAGCTTTGCGTCAAATTTTAGATTTATACGTTTGTCAGCGTCCTGTGCAATGGTTTACAGGCGTACCAAGCCCTGTTAAAAAGCCTTTCGAAGTTGATATGGTGATTTTCCGTGAAAATACAGAAGATATTTATGCTGGTATTGAATATCAAGCGGGTAGTGATAATGCTAAAAAAGTTATTTCTTTTTTGACAGAAGAAATGGGTGTTACTAAAATTCGCTTCACTGAAAATTGTGGTATTGGTATAAAACCAGTTTCTAAAGAAGGAACTCAACGTTTAGTTCGCAAAGCAATTCAATATGCTATAGATCATAATAGAGACTCAGTAACTTTAGTGCATAAAGGCAACATTATGAAGTTTACTGAAGGTGCTTTTAAAGATTGGGGTTATCAATTGGCCTGTGAGGAATTTGGCGCTGAATTAATTGACGGTGGTCCTTGGTGTCGTATTAAGCACCCTAAAACAGGTAAAGAAATAATTATTAAAGATGTCATTGCTGATGCTATGTTACAACAAGTGTTATTACGCCCTGCGGAGTACAGTGTTATAGCAACCCTTAACTTAAATGGCGATTATTTATCTGATGCTTTAGCTGCACAAGTGGGTGGTATTGGTATTGCTCCTGGCGCCAATTTAAATGATGACGTCGCTATCTTTGAAGCAACACATGGTACAGCACCTAAATATGCGGGTAAAAACAAGGTTAATCCTGGTTCAGTAATTTTATCAGCAGAAATGATGTTAAGACACATGGGATGGGTTGAAGCAGCTGATTTACTTTTAAAAGGCATGTCAGGCGCTATTGGTGCCAAAACCGTTACTTATGATTTTGAACGCCTAATGAAAGATGCTACTTTAGTGACTTGTTCACAATTTGGCGACTGTATTATCGAAAATATGTAATACGAACATATGTCATAAAAGTTATATGAACTATAAAAACCAGAGTGATTATTAATACTCTGGTTTTTTTATGTCTGTGAAGAGGGTAGCTTAAAGGGGGGGGTTATATTAACCCTTTAAGCCATTGTACAAAAAGGCCTAAACTTTCATACCAAGCCACAGTTGTTTGCTGTAGGTTTTTACTGTTTGGAATATAATAATCCCAATTTTTTGGGCTGTTAATATTTTTTACCCAATGCCCCGTTGGTGCAGGTATTGGTTCAATACCTTGGGTTTTAAAGTATTTCATTGCTCTTGGCATATGATCAGCATTGGTAATTAAAACTACATTACTTCCTTGAACTCTAGGACTAATTAATTGTGCTTCTTCTTCCGTATCCTTAGGGAAATTTTCAGTAATGATTTTTTGTTTAGGAACACCTAAGAGCATCAAAGATTGTTTCATTTTTTGTGCATTAGATACTTTATCTACATTATGATGTCCTGAGGTGATTATTTTAGCTTCAGGATGTAATTTATAAACTCGTATAGTTTCTACCAGTCTTTGCAGTGAATCTACATTTAATTGGCTAGTGACAGGCAAGGTATCATTATTCTCATGCCACCCACCTAAAACAATAATATAGTCAACTACCTTACTAGATTGTGAAAAAACTTCATAATTATCTTCGATACTCACCATGAAGTTATCAGAAACGATAGGTATTGATGAAATAATTAATAGTGATAATGCTGAAATTAAACACTTAAAGCTTCTAGTAGGACGTTTATGAAAGAACAAAACAGCTAGCAATAGTAAAATCAATACCAAATTAATTGGCATGATAAAAACAGAAAATATTTTTTTAAGTAGAAACAAATCCATTAGATTCAATAATATAATATGAACATTATTGTTACTATAGCAAAGTTTTAAATATGTTATTTAGTTAAATTATAGCCATGTTATAGAGTAAAATAAGCTCAAATAAAAATTAGATTAGCCATCTAAAAGTCTATTGCATTTATTGATTATTTAAGGTTTAATAGAGCAGTTGCTCAAATGTTTTTATTTAAACTTAAACTATTATTTGTCAACACCAGAAGAGGAGCGATAACTAGGTAGATAACGTTATACCGTATGGTATTAGGAACCACATTCCAACACGCGTTATTGAGGGGGATTATCGCCGAGAGTATTAATATTGTGGCTATTAATACTCGGTCACTAAGGCTGAATCCTTAGGGCTGTCACCTGTATTTTATGTCTTAAAAAACAAAGGTGGAGAGCTTCTGGCTGAAAAAGTTATATCTCGCGTATATTTATCTTAATTACGCTAGCTTACCAAACTGTTCAGTCATGCTCTTCCTGTATTAATTTGTGAATGATTTTACTCATATTAATCATTGCACTTAGGAAGATTTACCATGTTTCATCAAAAATCATCTCAGCAATTACCTAGTCAACATACATCTATTACTGTCGCCAAATTTGGCGGGACGAGTGTTGCTGATTTTCAGGCAATGTTACGTTGCGCGCATATTATTAAAAATGATAGTAAAAACCGCTTAGTGGCTGTTTCTGCCAGTGCAGGCGTTACTAACTATTTAGTACGCTTAAGCCAAGAAAAAATTTCAATTGAAGAGCAAGCCGACATTATTGAAAAAATACGTGCTATTCAGTTAAATATTACTCAGCACTTGGCTAATGATGTTGAACAGGCTTTAAATACTGAAATAGCTATTTTACTTGATTTATTATCAATAAATGCATTAAAACAATCACAGCAGCACAGCGTAAAGCAAGGTGATAGCATCCTTGCTTTTGGCGAGCAATTAAGTTCTAGGATATTTGCGCAAGTATTACAATCTATAGGCGTTAATGGTGCTTATTTTAATGTTCAGCAAGTAATGAAGACTAACAGTTTATATGGCAAGGCTGTTGTTGATATTGAGCAGTTAGCATCTGCTTGCACTGAATTAGTATTACCCAAATTGTTAAACCAAGTGTTAGTAACTCAAGGGTTTATTGGGCAAGACGGCTTAGGTGAAACTACTACATTAGGGCGTGGCGGATCTGATTATAGTGCGGCATTACTTGCTGAAGCACTTAATGCAAAAAGTTTATCTATTTGGACTGATGTCGTCGGTATTTTTACTACCGACCCGCGCATTACCGAAAAAGCCCGAGCTATTAAAGAAATTAGTTTTGGTGAAGCGGCAGAAATGGCTACCTTTGGTGCTAAAATATTGCACCCTGCCACATTAATTCCTGCAATGCGTCAAAATATCCCTGTTTTTGTTGGTTCAAGTAAAGAGCCTGAAAAAGGTGGTACGCAAATAAAGCAAGCGGTAGAGTCTAACCCTACTTATCGTTCAATAGCATTGAGACGTGAGCAAATTTTAGTAACCGTTAAGAGCCCAGCAATGTTGCATGCGAGTGGTTTTTTGGCACAAGTATTTGGTATTTTAGCTAAGCATGAACTCAGTGTTGATTTGATCACCACCAGTGAAATTAGTGTGGCGTTAACGTTTGATAATCCTAGCGGTTCAACTCAAGCATTATTAACATCAACGGTAGTGCAAGAATTAGAACAGCTCTGTGAAGTAACAGTAGAGCATGGCTTATCGCTAGTCGCGGTTATTGGTAATGGTTTAAATTGTGCCAAAGGTATTGGGCAAAGTATTTTTCAAACAATTAATGACATTAACATTCGCTTGATTTGTCACGGCGCTAGTGCCAACAATTTGTGTTTTTTAGTGGATGATAAAGATGCAAACAATGTGGTTGAAAAACTCCACCGTGAGTTGTTTATTTAAATTTATATTCGTGACACTTCAAATTGACTATTTTGTATTCATAGAAATAAGTAAACTATCTAATTGTTTACTCAGGCTATGAAGCTCATCAATTGACATTCCTGTAACTGAAAACATTTGTGCAGGAATGTCTTGAGCTTTCATCTTTAACTGACAACCTGCGTCAGTTAATTTTATTTCAACGCTACGTTCATCTTCACTATTGCGACATCGACTGATCATCCCTTGTTTCTCTAACCGCTTTAGTAATGGTGATAAAGTGCCTGAATCCAAATCAAGCTTTTCACCTAATAGCTTAACTGAGATAGTGAATGTGCTGTTATTGCGTTCCCACAACACCAGCATCACTAAATATTGGGAATAAGTCAGACCCAGCTTTTTTAATACAGGACTATAATGGCGATTCATTAGCTTTGTTAGGCTATAAAGTCGAAAACATAGCTGATTTTCTAATTTTAAATTTTCATTGTTATTCATAAACAATTGCTCATGGTTCTGTTGCTTATACCCGTCTCATTTTTGGGGGGGGACGGGCTAGTTTATAGTAGTTTTTTAATATCAGCTTCAATATCTTCAGGCTTAGTGCTTGGCGCATAACGCTTTACTACTTTACCTTCTTTACTGACTAGAAATTTAGTGAAATTCCATTTAATGCTTTTAGAGCCAAGTAAGCCTGGTGCTTGTGTTTTTAAAAAGTTAAACAAAGGATGGGTATTATCACCATTTACATCTATTTTACTAAATAGAGGAAATTTGATATTAAAACGTAGATCGCAAAACTGTTTAATTTCTTCATCGCTGCCTTTTTCTTGCTGCTTAAATTGATTACAAGGAAAAGCAAGAACTTCAAAACCCTGTGCTTGATTATTATTATAAAGCTCTTGTAAGCCTTTATATTGTGGAGTAAAACCACAGTCACTAGCGGTATTTACAATAAGCATTACTTTATCTTTATAGTTAGCCAATTCAATCGTTTCGCTTAATGTGTTTTTAGCTGAAAATTGATAAATATTTGTTGTCATAATCATTATCCAAAGTGTTGTTATTTAAATTATATGTATATGTCTAATGTTAGATTGTGCGCAATTTAATTTCGTGCATCTTACATTGTTTTTATTTTAATTGCAAATAAAGGTAAACTTGGCTTATTACAATTAATCTTAGAGTAATTATCTTTAGTCATTGCTCTAAGAAAATAACCTCAGCAAATAACTATAGAGAACAGAGCAAAATGAACCCAATTATTCAAATGTTAAAAGAAGAGAATATTAGCGAAGAAAAAACAAACGAACTTTTTCAATCGTTTACTGAAAACCCGTTAATGGCTATGGGGATTATTCAGCAGTTAGGAATTCCACCTGAAAAATTACAAGAACTTATGGGGTTGGTGATGACACAACCAAATTTAATAAAAGAAGCTGTTGAAGAGTTAGGTTTAGATTTTTCAAAGGTTGAAGCAGCAAAAACTAAACTAAAAGAAGGTTTGTAGAGAATAATGAAAGATAATGAAATTAACAGCTTAGCTGATTTACTTACAAAAATTAAACAGCAAGATGAAAGCATTGAATTTGAGCAAGTGATGCAGGTTATTAAAAAATACTATGATTATCACCCAACACAGTTCGCTAACGGCGTACTCGTTAATGAATCTGGAGCAAATGAAGGTTCATGTAAGCTATTTTATTTTGCTCAGCTAAATAATTTAAATCAGCAACAAACATTAACTTGTTTCGGTCGTTATTATCGTGAAGATGTTCTAGCCAACCCTACTGGTAATGATCATGGAAATATCAGAAACTTTATTAAGACAGGTTGGGAAGGTATAAAGTTTACGTCAGTTGCTTTAAAACCAGTTTCTGTTAAGTGAAATTAATTGCTTTAACCTAAGTTAGATTTTTCAGATTATCTTCAAGTAAGGATTAGTATAATGAAAGTAGCATTTATTGGTTTGGGCGTTATGGGCTACCCTATGGCAGGGCATCTGCAAAAGGCAGGTCATGATGTTTGTGTTTATAATCGTAGTGAAGAAAAAGCTAAAAAATGGCAAGCTGAATTTTCGGGCAGTTTTGCTCAAACACCAGCATTAGCCGCAAAAGATTGTGAAATTATTTTTTGTTGTGTTGGCAATGACGATGATGTTCGCCAAGTGGTTTTAGGTGAACAAGGTATATTTGCAGGTATGTCTAAAGGCAGTATTTTAGTTGACCATACAACCGCGTCGGCAAATATAGCCCGCGAATTAGCTGAAATAGCTTCTAAGCAGGGACAGTACTTTCTTGATGCTCCTGTTTCAGGAGGTCAAGCAGGTGCTGAAAATGGCGTATTAACAATAATGGTAGGTGGTGAAAAAGATATATTCAATAAAGCGCAACCTATTATGGGTGCTTATGCTCGTTTTAGTCAGCTTATGGGCACTGTAGGTAGTGGTCAACTAGCTAAAATGGTTAATCAAATTTGTATAGCGGGCGTAGTGCAAGGTTTAGCGGAGGGCTTTAAGTTTGCTGAAGAAGCAGGGTTAGATCCTCAAGCATTAGTTGAAACTATTTCAAAAGGTGCTGCAGGCTCTTGGCAAATGGAAAATCGTTATAAAACTATGTTTGCAGGCGAATATGACTTTGGTTTTGCTGTTGATTGGATGCGTAAAGATCTTGCTATCGCTTTTGATGAAGCAAAGAAAAATAATGTGTCTTTACCGATGACAACAATGGTTGATGGGTTTTATCAAAAAATTCAAGAGAATGGTGGAAATCGTTGGGATACTTCTAGTTTGATTGCAAGGTTTAAGGATTCAAAGTTTACTTCTTAGCAGGTATTGTTTCACGCCGATTGCGGCGTGAAAGGTTCGTATCTTTGAAAAATCAGAGCTCTCTGTTCGCATAGTGAATTTGAGTCTAAGCGAAAAATCTTGGCGTGGACCAGTTTATTGTTTTAATCTTTCATTGTTGCTTTGAGTTGCTTAATTGTAGTGTGACGAATATCTTTTCCCTCAACTAAATAAACAATATATTCACAAAGGTTAGTTGTGTGGTCGCCAATACGTTCTAAAGCTCTAGCGCACCAGGTAACTCGCAGAGCATTTTTAATTTCTCGTGGGTTTTCCATCATTTTAGTGACTAATAAACGAGAAATGTTATCGAATTCTTCATCAACAATATCATCATTTTTGATAATATTAAATGCTTCGTTTACATCCATTTGCGCATAGGAAATTAATGCTCTATTTAAAGTTCTACTTATGTGATTACCTAAGTGTCTTAGCTCAACTAAAGGCCTAGCGCCTTCATTTTCAGCAAAATTGCCTTTAGCGAGTTTAATGGCATTTTTACCTAATTTTATCGCTTCATCACCTATGCGTTCAAGATCAGTTATGCTTTTAATTACGCTAACTATCAAACGTAAATCACTAGCTGCAGGTTGTCTTCTCGCTATTATTTTTGTACAAATCTCGTCAATTTCTAGCTCCATAGCATTTACTTTAGTATCACGCTTAATCACTTTTTTAGCTAAGCTTAAGTCGGCATTGAGTAAAGCGGTAAGGCCATCATTAACTTGTTGTTCAACTAAATTCCCCATGTCCATTACCAGAGTTCTTACTTGCTCTAACTCTTCATTGAAGCGCCGAGAAATATGTTTATCTAAGTGCAGCTTAGTCGTAAAGCCAGAAGGGCTATCAGTGATTTTTTGTGTGGTCATTTGTGTGCTCCTGCTAACCGAAACGGCCAGTAATATAATTTTCAGTTAATTTGTGACTTGGGTGAGTAAAAATATCTTCGGTTTTTCCCATTTCTACTAGTTTTCCTAAATGAAAATAAGCGGTAAACTGTGAAACGCGTGCGGCTTGCTGCATTGAGTGAGTAACAATGGCAATAGTATATTTTTCTTTTAATTCATCAATTAATTCTTCAATAATGGCGGTAGCAATTGGGTCAAGAGCAGAAGCAGGTTCATCCATTAATATAACTTCGGGACTAACAGCTATGGTTCTTGCTATACATAAACGCTGCTGTTGTCCACCAGACAAGCCTGTGCCAGGATCTTTTAACCTGTCTTTGACTTCATTAAATAATCCTGCTTTTTGTAAGCTCGTTTCAACAATTTCATCTAATTCAGCTTTGTTATTGGTCAACCCGTGTATACGAGCGCCATAAGCAACATTATCGTAAATAGATTTTGGAAATGGATTAGGTTTTTGAAATACCATACCAACGCGTGCGCGAAGTAACACAGGGTCTAAGTCTTTATCGTAAATGTCTTGACCATCAAGCTTTAATTGCCCTGTAATACGACAAATATCAATTGTGTCATTCATACGGTTTAAACAACGTAAAAATGTTGATTTACCACAACCTGAAGGACCAATAAGCGCAGTTACTTGGTTTTTTGCTAAATCTAAGCTGACATTATGAATAGCTTGTTTATCACCATAATAAACATTAGCTTCACGGATTGACATTTTTGCATCATCAGCATAAATATTACCAACGGTTTCAGTCAGCTCTACTTGTGCTAATTCATCTTGTTTTATTTCTGTATTCTTTATATCTGTATTA
>JADGDH010000015.1:0-19430 GCA_016745015.1 Colwellia sp. | reverse complement strand
ATTTTTGCATCATCAGCATAAATATTACCAACGGTTTCAGTCAGCTCTACTTGTGCTAATTCATCTTGTTTTATTTCTGTATTCTTTATATCTGTATTAGCTATATTTGTATTATTCATTTATCTCTTCTCAAACTGTTTTTTAATTTATTTATTTTCGAACTTAGAACGCAATATAGTTGCTGTTATGTTTATTACTAATAACAAGCTTAGTAAGACTAAGATGGCAGCGGAAGTTTTTGCTAAAAAGGCTCTTTCAGGACTGTCTGCCCATAAAAATATTTGTACAGGTAATACGGTTGCAGAATCAACAATACTTGTGGGCACATCAACAATGAAAGCAACCATACCAATCATTAATAGTGGTGCTGTTTCACCTAATGCCTGAGCAATTCCAATAATGGCTCCCGTGATGATGCCAGGCATCGCTTGTGGCAGTACATGAGAAAAGGTAACTTGCATTTTTGATGCGCCTAAACCTAAAGCAGCTTCTCTTAAAGAAGGAGGTACAGCTTTTATTGCGGCACGGCTCGCAATAATAATGGTGGGTAACGTCATTAAGGTTAATACAATACCACCGACTAATGGTGCTGAACGGGGAAGTCCAAATAGATTAATAATGACCGCCAAACCAAGTAGGCCAAAAACAATAGATGGTACCGCTGCTAAGTTATTAATGTTTATTTCAATCAAGTCTGTCCAACGATTTTTCGGGGCAAACTCTTCTAAATAAAGTGCACCAGCAACACCTAATGGAAAGGACAAGAGTAAAGTAACAAACATTGTTAATAATGTGCCTGTTAATGCGCCTTTAATTCCCGCCAGCTCTGGCTCGCGAGAATCACTAGAAGTGAAGAAGCTAATATTAAAACGGCTTTCAATACGGTTTTCAGAATTAAGCTGTGCTATCCATAATGCTTGCTGTTTACTTAAACGTAACCCTGCTTCTCCTGATGAAAAGCTTTCTTTAAGGTAACTGTCAACATCATCATCAAGCCTAACCCAAATACTAATTTGTTTATTAATATATACAGGTGATGCTAGTAGTGCTTCTTTAAGGGTAAATTCCGCATTTGTTGAAAACAGTTTAAAGAGTTTGCGCTTTTCTTTTCTATTGAGTTTATCTGTACCTGTTAATGCAAACATGTCTATAACAGAGTTTTTTAATACCTTACGATAATTTGCTTTTTGTAGTTGCTTAGTTAAAGTGTTGTTAGAGGATGAGTCATCAATATTTAACCAGCTCGCTTTATAGTTTACATCCAGCTTTACCCAGTGTTGATGAAATGCAGGCAACGCTTTTAAGGTGATATCAGTAATTAATACTGCGACTAACATAAAGCCAAAAAGCACGGCAAGAAGTCCTATGCTTTTAAATATCGTTTCTTTTTGATGACGCTTTTTAAGACTTAAAGCGACCTTTTTTGTAGTCGATGCTGTGTTTTCAGTCCGCGTGTTTTTAGACATAGTATTGTCCGTTTTTAAGTTGTTAATTAACTTAGTCATATTGCTCTCTATATTTTTGAACAACTTTTAGCGCTAAAATATTTAAGCCAAGTGTTGTGATAAATAGCATTAATCCTAAAGCGAAAGCCGCTAATGTTTTCGGGCTATCAAATTCTTGATCACCCGTTAATAAAGTTACTATCTGTACTGTTACTGTTGTTACTGAGTCGAGCGGGTTCGCGGTTAAATTGGCTGCCATGCCTGCTGCCATAACGACTATCATTGTTTCACCAATGGCACGTGAAACGGCTAATAAAATTGCACCAACAATTCCAGGTAAAGCTGCGGGTAATAATACTTTCACAACGGTTTCTCTATTTGTCGCCCCCATACCTAATGAGGCTTCTTTTAGCGACTGAGGAACAGCACTGATAGCATCTTCTGATAGTGATGATACAAATGGAATAATCATAGTGCCCATCACTAAACCTGCAGCCAAAGCACTTTCTGAAGCAACACTTAATCCAAAAGATTCGCCTATATTTCTAATGACAGGAGCAACAGTCAACGCGGCAAAAAAACCATAAACTACGGTTGGAATGCCTGCTAATACTTCTAACATAGGCTTAGCAATGCTACGTAATTTATAACTTGCATATTGAGATAAGTAAATGGCAATCATCAAACCTACAGGTACAGCTAATAACATTGCGATAAAGGTGATTAACATTGTTCCTGCAAATAGCGGTATAGCGCCAAAAGAGCCAGAGCCTCCTACTTGGTCAGCACGCATTGCAGTTTGTGGGCTCCATTGGGTGCCAAACATAAATTCAGCAGGAGAAACACTTTTAAAAAAATGAATGGATTCAAATAATACGGAAACGACAATACCTAGCGTAGTTAAAATAGCAATCGCTGATGAAGCAACCAATAATGCACGTATAATCGTTTCAGACTTTTGACGTGCTTTATAGGTAAGGCTAAATTTTCTTACAAGCACAATAACGCTTACAACAGCAATAACAAGTACTAAACCTGTTTTTAACCATGTTGCTTGCTGATATAACGCTTGCAAAGTTAAAGCTGCTTGACGTTGCTCTTGAATATCAATATTGCTTTGCAGATCTATACTTTTAAACTCTATAGCCTGAAGTAATGCTTGTGTTGTTTCTGATGAGGCAATTGATCTAATATTATTCAGGTATAAACCTAAGTCAACACTTGAAAGTGCTTGGATTTTTGCTGGTAATGTGGAAGTGAGCAGTTGTTCGATAATCAGTTGTTCAGCGCTATTAAATATTAAAAGGGTGATTAATGCAGGTAAGCCACAAACCATAGCGGTTAATAAGCCGAATTGTTCAGGCAGACAGGTTAAATCCTTTTTATGATCTGCGCCACCAGCAACTTTTAATGAACGTTTTATACCAAACCAATAACTGAAAAGAGTTAAGCAAAGTAGAATGGCAAAAAGTAAAGATGAATTCATATTTCAAGACCAGTTTTTTCTAATAAAATAATAAATTGAAGGCGAGAAACATATTCTCGCCTTCACTTTGAGATTAGCTTTTCGGCTTAACTTTGAGAAAAACTACTTAATTAAATGTTAATGGCGTTAGTGATAAAACGTTTTGGCGTACGTTCAATAGTTTCTCTTCACCTAACGGGATTAAGCCTTTATCAGTTAAGTAACCTTCTTCACCCATAGCTGCTTCACTAGTGTATTCAGTTAAAAACTCTAAAATTCCTGGTACTTTGCCAACATGAGCATTTTTCACATAGAAATATAATGGGCGAGATACAGGGTAAGAGCCGTTAGCAATTGCTTCAAATGTTGGACCTTTGCCGTCAATGATTGAACCTTGTAATGTGTCACTGTTTTGATCCAAAAAACTAAAACCGAAAATACCAAATGCTTTAGGATTAGCTGTTAATTTTTGTACTATTAAATTATCATTTTCGCCAGCTTCAATATAAGCATGATCTTCACGAACGCTATGACAAATGGTTTTGTATTTAGATTTGTTTTGTTTTTTAATCGCTTTAATCCAAGGGAATTTTTTACATCCACCTTCTAAAACTAATTCTGCAAAAGCATCACGTGTGCCTGAGGTTGGTGGAGGGCCTAAAACTTCGATTTTATTGGTAGGTAAGGTAGGGTTGATATCGCTCCATAATTTATATGGATTAGCAACTAGTTTTTCGCTACCATCTTTTGCTGGTACTTCTTTAGCTAGGGCTAAGAACAACTCTTTACGAGTGATTTTCATGGTGTTGCTACTATTTGAATTGGCAACAACAATACCATCATAACCAACAAGTACCTCAGTTATGCTAGTCACGCCATTTTTAGCACATAGTTCAAATTCACTTTTTTTCATACGGCGTGAAGCATTTGATAAGTCAGGTGTATCAATAGCATTACTAGCACAAAATAGTTTCATACCGCCGCCAGTGCCTGTAGATTCAATTTTTGGCGTTTTAAATTCTGTATTCTTACCAAATCGCTCAGCAACTACAGTAGAAAAAGGATAAACAGTTGAAGAGCCAACAGCTGTTATAGTGTCACGGCTATTGCTTTGAGCACTTGCAGCGTTAGTCATTAAGACTGCTGTGCTTAGTGATAGGCTTATTATTGTTTTTGTTAATGGGCGTTTCATCATGTTGTTCATATTATTTCTCACTTGTTAAGTTTTGAGAGTTATAAAAATTAATTAATAGAGTTTTATTAAGCTGAGGGTAGTGTAGAAATTTAATGTGACAGTTAAGTGACTAAAATATTACAGTTATGTGACAGTATCTTTATGGGGCTAGTATTTATGGATTTAATATTTATTGAAAAGATGCTGTACTCAATTAATCTTTTGTGTAAAAATAACCTTACAAATAGCGTAATTAAATCTTTACGATTTTATGTTTTTATTTTTGAGTAAGCTGTAACCCCTTAAAACTGCACGTTGATCTTTTCAATATCTTCTGTAAATCTTGTTTAATCCTGCGCATTTTTAACGTTGTATTATAAAAAATTAATTTTTAGGAATGAACTATGACAACCTTAACTGCTGATAATAAAGCTCACAAAAGCACTTTAAATGATATTCATGTTAATGAAGAACATGTATTAATAACGCCAGAGCAACTTAGAGAAGAGTTGCCATTAAAAGATTCAAGCAGAGCGTTTGTAAAATCAGCACGTAATATTATTGCTGATATTATTCACAAACGTGATCCTCGTTTTCTTGTGATTAGTGGACCATGTTCAGTACATGATATTGATGCAGCCAAAGAGTATGCTAGAGAGTTGAAACAACTTCATGATCAGTACAAAGACTCTTTATATGTTGTTATGCGAGTGTATTTTGAGAAGCCACGTACGACGGTTGGTTGGAAAGGTTTAATTAATGACCCACATATGGACGGTTCTTTTGATGTAGAGTCAGGTCTTAGAAAAGCACGTGAATTATTAATTTACTTAACAGAGTTAGGCTTGCCTCTTGCTACCGAAGCTCTTGATCCTATTAGTCCACAATATTTAGCTGAATTATTTAGTTGGTCAGCTATTGGTGCGCGTACTACAGAGTCACAAACACACAGAGAAATGGCGAGTGGTTTATCTATGCCAATAGGTTTTAAAAACGGTACTAATGGTAGTTTGGATGTTGCGATTAATGCACTGCAATCTGCTGCCTCATCGCATCGCTTTATGGGGATAAACCGCCAAGGGCAGGTGGCTTTAATTAAAACGTCAGGTAATCCTGATGGGCATGTTATTTTACGTGGCGGTAAACAACCAAACTATGACAGTGTTAATATTAGTGAGTGTGAGCAAGTTCTAGCAAAACATGATTTAAAACCAGGTATTTTGGTTGATTGTAGTCATGGTAATTCGAATAAAGATTACCGCCGACAACCACTTGTTGCGACTAATGTTTTTAATCAAATTAGTGAAGGTAATAAATCAATTATTGGCATAATGATTGAAAGTAACATAAAGGCAGGTAACCAAAGTAGTGATTTAGCTATTGCTGATATGGCATATGGGGTATCGGTTACTGATGCTTGTATTGATTTAGATAGTACTAAAATGTTATTACTTGAAGCAAATACTAAGCTTAGTGAAATACTAAAACAACGTATTGTAGAATAGTTGTTTGGGTATAAAAGTTATAAGAGAAATTATGAGTGAATTTGATGATAACCTTAAAGCGTTACGTGATGAGATTGATGACATTGATAGTCAATTAGTTGCGCTACTGGCTAAACGCTTAGCTGTTACCAGTAAAGTGGGCGAAATAAAAAGTACTGAAGGTATGCCTATTTTTGCTCCTGAGCGAGAGGCTACTTTAATCAGTAAACGACGAGAGCAAGCAAAACAATGTGGACTGAGTGGCGATTTAATTGAAGATATTTTACGTCGGTTAATGCGTGATTCTTATGTAAGTCAAGATGCTAGCGGTTATCAATGTATTAACCCTAGCTGCAAAAAAATAGTGATTGTTGGCGGTAAAGGGCAATTAGGTAGTGTTTTTGTTGATTTGTTTCAGCGCTCTAGCTATCAAGTTGCCATTATTGAGCAAGAAGACTGGCCTAACAGTAAAGCTATTTTAGCTGAAGCCAGTGTGGTTATTGTAGCAGTGCCGATTCGTTTAACGTCAATGGTTATTCATTACTTAAATAATTTACCTGATGATTGTATTTTAGCTGACTTTACTAGCGTGAAAGAATCTCCTTTATTTGAAATGATGCAAACACATAAGGGGCCTGTGGTAGGTTTGCATCCTATGTTTGGTCCAGATGTAACTGGGCTGATCAAACAAACCATTATTGTTTGTGATGGTCGTGAAAAGCCTCAGTATCAGTGGTTGTTAAAGCAATTTGAAGTGTGGGGTGCTAAAATTTATCAAGTAGGTGCTTATGAGCATGATCAAGCTATGTCTATAGTGCAGGTAATGCGTCATTTTTCTACCATTGCTTATGGTTATCATTTAATGGAAGAAGGTGCTGATATTGAAAATTTGGTTAATATGAGTTCACCTATATATCGGCTAGAATTAATTATGGTTGGACGGCTGTTTGCGCAAGATCCTATTTTATATTCAGATATAATTTTCGCTAATTCAGATAATATATCTATGATGAAGCGTTTTGCTTATCGATTTTTAGAGTTGTTAGAAGATGTAGAATTAGGTGATAAAGAAGCGTTTGTTGTTATGTTTAAACAAGTATCGGATTGGTTTGGCGACTATGCAGATGATTTTTTAGCAGAAAGTAAAACTATGTTACTAAAGGCTAATGAATTGAAAAAGCATTAGCCTTTGTTTAAAGTTTAAAACTTGACACTTCAAGATTTAGTTTTAGCTTTTCTTTTCAGGTAATATTCTCGTTAACGTATCATCTTTTTGGATAGTGTGATGAATTATGGCTGCTAGTGCATGAAAGCCAATTAAATAATAACCGAGTATACCTATTAACTCGTGTACTTCTTTAATCGATTTTCCTAGTTCTTTATTTTCAGCTATTAATGCAGGTAATTGAATACCGAAAAATGGAATGGGTTTACCAAAAGCACTTAACATTGCCCAGCCTGCAATAGGCATAACAATCATGAATATATACAGTATAATATGAGCAACTTTTGCTGCAAAATTTTGCATAGCAGATGGCGTTGGTGTTATTTTTGGTGTCATTTGCGTTAATCTAAAATAAAGCCGAATTAATACCATAGCCAGTACTAAAAGCCCCAACATGAAATGCCACATTTTGAATAAATCACGTGTTTCTGTTCCTTTTTCAAAGAACACTCTACATTCAATAAAAGCAAAAGTAGCACCCATAAGAATAAACATAAACCAATGCATTTTTATAGATAATGAGCCGTAGTGATTTTCTGTGTTTTTTAACGTCATAACAACTCTCTTTTCATTAAAATGTATAAGCTAAGCCGATAGATATTTGACTGTCAAACCATATCGCACCGTCGAAGTGCGCTAAGCAACTGCCATTTTCGCAAAATAGTGTTGCATCGTCTTTAACCACGGTTGCATAAGCACGAAGTTCTGTAATAAAAGCTAAATTATCTGAAAAGTCATAACGTGTTCCTAAAGAAGCGGTTAATGAGGGATAAATAGCCGAATCAAAGTCACTGTCAAAATATGTTGCACCTAAGCCGAACCCAACGGTGGTAGTGTAGTTTCTTTCTTTAAACAAGGCTACACCGTTAAAGTGAGTGTAAATTGTGTCAAAAGAATGGGTTGATTGATTGATATCATCAGTGAAATCGCGAGAAATATAATTAATTAAAACCTGCCCTTGGCCAGTAGGGGAGTCTTGCCAAGAAAAAGCTAAAGCAAAGCTAGGTTCGTCAGTGGTTGATAGGTTTGTAGTTTCATTGCTATTAGCAAGTTTAGGACTGAAATTATGACCAACCATAGGTGTTAGCTCAAATTCAACGGCTTGAGTATTAATTGAAAAAAACTGTGTACAACAAAGTGCGCTAAACACTATGCTTGAATAAAGAGTGCTTGAGCAAGAAAAAAACTTCAATGGGGGCATAATTGAATGTTCCTGTGTAAATGGATTTTTAGTATTTTTGTTTATACTTTATAAGCTTACTCTGCTTTATTTAAAATACAAGCTCTAAAATATATACCCATGAAACACGCATATTGAGATAGCATGGGTAAGTGTTTAGCGACTAAGTCATATCATTTATTTCATTTGCTAAACTGAGTAAATTAAGCAATATTTCACCGCCTATTTGATTCATCACCAAGCCCTTTATACCACCTATTGCCGCTATATTGATATTTTGCTTTTGTATTGAATTAACCGAGTCGGCTTGAATAATATTTAACTCTAAATTTTTAATATTAATAGCAGAAATGATTATTTTTTGTTGAGGCTTACCACGTTTTTTCTTTTTTTGCGTGTGTTCAATGATAGGACCTGATTGTGGGTTGTTTTTTGCGTATTCTTCAGCATTAAGTGCAGGGTTGTTTTTAGCATAACGTTTAGCGCTTATTTCAGGATAAAACTCAGGATAATCGTTGGCAAGTTTTAGAGTGACTTTATGAATAAGTTGATCAATATTACTTATTTTCCCTGTTTGATATTCAATATTTAAGGTCAACTTATTAATAATTATTTCATTTATCTCTGTTAACAAATGTGGGTTTTTCTTTGCTGATAACTCAACATGTACGTTATCAATAATGAGTGCGTGTTGCGTTTGATATTGGCTTAAATTAGCTAAATTAAGTTGGTTAAGTGTAGCAATGCCCGTGTTAGAAGAAAAATCAGCTAGCGCAAGTGTCGTTTTTTGTCCACTATAGTAGTGCCCTTGCAATACTATTTGGCTTTTTAAATATTCATTTAATGATCCGTTAGCTAGGTACCAAAGCATAGTACTAAAAAACAAGAGTAAGGCGAAGGCTAAAACAGCGAGTTTATTCAAAATTTGATCTCTATTTGCGGTTAATAGTTGATATTTTAAGATAAATTGTAGCATGGGTAAATGTCATGTTTACTGCTTTACGCTATAATGGTGAAGTTTCTTTTCTATAAACGCTGAGATTATTCATCTATGCCTAATAACAATTCAATAATGAGTCGTTTACCGTTATTCCTTATTTTATTTTTTCTGGTCGGTTTGGTGATTTATTTACAATGGCCTAAAGCAGAGCAAAAAGAACGAAAATTTCAACGAATAGTATCAGTTAAAGTAACAACGGTAAAACTGAGTGATTTTAAAGACAGTATTGAAGCTATCGGTACGGCTAGGGCTAATGAACAAGTATTTATTACGAGTAAGTACTCTGACTTGATAGAACAGGTTTTTTTTAATGATGGACAATTGGTTAAGCAAGGTGATGTGTTAGTTCGCCTAAATAATCAGGAAGAGTTGGCTAAAGTAAGTGAATTGGAAGCTAATTTGTCTGAATCTATGGCACAGTTAAAGCGTTTTCAAGAATTATTAAGTTCAAAAGCAACATCAAAATCATTGGTTGATCAACAAGAGGCTAAAACTAAAGCCATTGCTGCGCAGTTAAAAAGTGCACGAACGAAATTAAATGATTTGAGCATCAAAGCTCCTTTTGATGGCGTATTAGGCTTTAGGGAAGTGAGTTTAGGCGCTTATATTAATACAGGTGATGTTATTACCAGTCTTGATGATCTGTCTTTGATCAAAGTAGATTTTACCTTACCAGAGCGTTTTTTGCCTACTATTAAGTTAGGGCAACCGGTAACAGCACTCAATACTGCGTATAAAAACCAACAGTTTGTGGGTCAAATTAGCTCAATTGATACTCGAATTAACCCTGTGACTCGCACTTTGAAAGTACGAGCAGAAATTCCTAATGAAAGTTTAGCTTTACGCCCTGGTATGTTGCTTAATATTGAGGTATTAAGGAAGGTTGAAACACTCTTACAATTACCTGAAAGTGCGATTATTCCAATAGAAAATAAGCATTTTGTTTTTATTATTAATGGTGAAAACCCACAAGAGCAAACAGCGATACGCAAAAGTATTTCTATTGGACGTCGCCTACCGGGTATTGTTGAAGTACTAGATGGAGTTAATACAAATGATCTGGTTGTTACTGAAGGTGCATTGAAATTACGAGATGGCGCTAAAGTAAAAGTGTTAAACCCGCTTGATAACTTAAATGAAGAAAATCAAGAGGAATAAGCAAAGTGATTTTATCTGATCTTTCTGTTAAAAGGCCTGTTTTTGCTACCGTAATTAATTTGCTCATTATTACTTTTGGTATTGTGGCTTTTTTATTTTTACCTTTACGTGAATACCCTGATATAGATCCGCCTGTTGTCAGTATTAATACTTCATATCCTGGTGCGTCAGCGGCTATTGTTGAAACGAAAATAACCCAAGTATTAGAAGATAGAATTAGCGGCGTTGAAGGAGTAAAAACGATTACCTCTAATTCTCGGGTAGGACGATCAAATATTACCATTGAATTCAACTTAGACCGTGATATTGATGCCGCAACGAATGATGTCAGGGATAGAATTTCTCGCGCTTTACGGAGTTTGCCAGAACAGGCCGATCCGCCACAAGTGTTTAAAGCCAATGATGATGACAGTGTGATCGTTTGGTTCGTATTACAAAGTGACAGTATGTCTACGTTAGAACTGACCGATTATGCTAATCGCTATATTGTTGATAGGTTTGCTGTAGTTGATGGTGTTGCTCGCGTGCGTGTTGGTGGAGGACGTACTTATGCAATGAAAATATTATTGAATCGTGCCGCGATGGCTGCTCGAAACGTCACAGTACAAGATGTAGAATCTACCTTACGTAGCGAAAATATTGAACTGCCAGCAGGTCGTGTTGAATCTATCGATCGAGATTTTTCTATTCGAGTACAACGAAGTTATTTAACGGCAGAAGACTTTTCGAATATGGTTATTACACGAGCTAAGGATAATTCGTTGGTTCATTTAGGTGATATTTCTCAAGTAAATGTTGCTGCCCAAGATGATGAAAATATGTTCCGAGGTAATGGCAAGAACATGGTGGGGTTAGGCGTTGTAAAACAGTCAAAAGCTAACACGCTAGAGGTAGTTAAATCAGCACGTAAGGAAATGATTGCAGTACGTAGTTCATTACCAACAGGTACAACTATCACAAATAGTTATGATTCATCTGTTTTTATACAAGGCTCTATTGATGAAGTTTATAACACCTTAATTATTGCCATGTTGATGGTTGTGTTAGTTATTTTCTTATTTTTAGGTAACGTGCGAGCAACACTGATACCTGCGGTTACGGTACCTGTAGCATTAATTGGTTCAATGATGACCTTGTCTTGGTTTGGTTTTTCTATTAATTTACTCACCTTGCTAGCACTCGTTTTAGCAATAGGATTAGTGGTAGATGATGCTATTGTCGTTTTAGAAAATATTTATCGCCGTATAGAAAATGGTCAATCTCCTTTAATCGCAGCTTATGAAGGGGGCAGGGAAGTTGCTTTTGCGGTGGTTGCTACAACATTAGTTTTGGTTGCAGTATTTATTCCTTTAGTCTTTTTGTCGGGCAATGTTGGCCGTTTGTTCACTGAATTTGCCATTGCGATTGCGGCTGCTGTTATTTTTTCAAGCATTACCGCTTTGTCGCTGACTCCTATGATGTGTTCTAAAATATTGAAGCACCGAGAGCGTAGTTCTTCTTTTGGTCAGCTTCTAGATAAAAAATTTGCTAGTTTTGAAGCTGCTTATGGTCGAGCTTTAGCAAAAAGTATTCACCAGCCTTTACTTATTCTTAGCATTGTTTCTATGTCACTTGTGGCAGCTTATTTATTGTTTAACCAATTACCATCGGAATACACGCCAAAAGAAGATCGAGGTAACTTTTTTGTTATTATGCAGGGAGCAGAAGGAGCAAGTTACGAAAACAACGTTAAAAATATGCAACAAATTGAAGAAAAGTTATTAACGTATAAAAAACGTGATGAACTTGACCGAGTTATTGTGCGAGTACCAGGTTTTGGAGGTACAGGGGGCATTGCTATAGTAGGTATGCCTGATTGGGGAGATCGCAGTTTTGATACCTTTGAGTTTATAGGTAAAATCAATAAAGAGTTGCAGAGTGTTACTGATGTAAGAGCTTTTGCTATGATGCGGAGGGGGATTGGTGGTGGAGGGAGTAACTCTCCAGTGGCTTTTGTATTACAGGGCAACACGTATAGTGAATTAGCAAAGTGGCGTGACATTGTCATTAAAGAAGCGCAAAAAAATCCTAATTTATCCTCCATCAATAGTGATTATAAAGAAACCTATCCACAGTTAATGGTGAAGATTGACCGTAATAGAGCTTATGATCTCGGCGTGCCTGTTGGTGATATCGCAAAAACATTGGAAACCATGTTAGGGCAGCGCCGTGTAACTACTTTTGTCGATCGTGGTGAAGAGTATGATGTAATTGTTGAAGGAGATGAAAAACAGTATCGTAGTCCTGCTGATATTGACAATATTTATGTGCGTTCATCTAGTTCAAATGAATTAATTCCTCTATCTAATTTAATTACAATTTCTGAAAATGCTACCTCGTCACAGTTAAATCGTTATAATCGTTTGCGCAGTATCACTATTACCGCTAATTTAGCTGATGGCTATGCTTTAGGAGATGCTTTAGGTTTTCTGAAGAATATTGCAGATGAACAATTGTCTGAAGAAGTACAAATAGACTACAAAGGTCAGTCATTATTGTTAAAAGAATCTGGCAGCTCTATTTTACTTATTTTTGTCTTAGCATTATTGATCACTTTTTTAGTCTTATCGGCACAGTTTGAAAGTTTTATTCACCCTTTAGTCATATTATTGACTGTACCATTAGCGTTAGTTGGAGCATTAACTGGACTTGAATTAATGGGCATGAGCTTAAATATCTATAGTCAAATTGGCATTGTGATGTTGATTGGTTTAGCGGCGAAAAATGGTATTTTAATTGTTGAGTTTGCTAACCAACTGCGTGATAAAGGCGTTTTGTTTGAGCAGGCATTAATTAATGGCGCGCAACAACGATTAAGACCTATTGTAATGACTACTTTCACTACAGTAACTAGTGCTATCCCTTTAGTGTTGGCATCCGGTCCTGGTGCAGAAAGCCGAATGGTGATTGGTGTGGTTATTTTTGCTGGAGTCGGATTAGCGAGTATTTTTACTTTATTTATTGTACCCGGTGCTTATTATTGGCTTTGTAGAAATACAGGATCTCCACAGGCAATTGCAAATAAAATAGCAGAAAAGCAAAAAGCCTGAGAAAATATTAAGCCCAACTAAATAAAATTAAATTTCACTACTAGGAACACTAGTCGGGCTTATATGTTCAATAGGGTAGCAGCCTAGTACTTTAATAAAATTAGTATGTTCTGTTATTTCATTAATCGCTTCTTGTAAAGCAAAGTTTTTCAAGTTGGCTTCTACATCAATATAAAACATTTCTTCCCATGGACGACCTTGAATGGGGCGAGATTCAAGTTTGCACATGTTTATGCCTTTTTCTTTTAGCACTAACAAACATTCAACTAAAGCTCCAGCTTTTTGACCTGTCGCTAAAATAATGGCTGTTTTTGCCGGGATTTGTTCAGCTACATCAACCGGTTTTCTAGCAACAAGAATAAAGCGAGAGTGGTTTTCGTTTTGATTTGCAATTGATTTTTCTAACGCTTGTAATTGATATAATTGCCCACCTTCTTCACTACCAATTACCGCAACGGTTTTGTCTTGTTGTTCAGATACTTGTACCATAGCATCAGCGGTGCTGTCACAGTACTCAATGCGAATATCTGTTTGTTTATCTAAAAAATTACTGCATTGAGCAAAGGGTTGACCATGTGCATAAATCGTTTTTATTTTATCTAAACTAGTATTAACCGCAGTTAATAAACAGTGTTCAATTGGTTGAGTAATTTCACCAACGATAGACAAGTTAGTATGTTGTAATAAATCATAAACCTGATTAATACTACCTGAGCTAGTGTTTTCAATAGGTAACATGCCGTAATCTACTTGACCAGATTCTACTTGTTGTAAAATATCGCTAAAATTTTGGCAACCAGACTCTATAATTTTTTCAGCGCGTCTTGAAAAGTATCGGTGACTTGCTAAATAACTATATGAACCTTTATCACCTAAAAAAGCGACACTAACGGTTGGTGTTTGAATATCAGGATTTGTTAGCTTTTGTAAGTAAGCCTGTTGATTTAAAACTGAGTCTTCAATAATAGTTTGAAAAACACTGGTAACATAATGAGCATCTAAACCGAGCTCTTTACCTTGTTTTACTAAACGGATCAATAACTCTTGTTCACGTTGTTGATCACGAATGGGGCGAATTTGCTGTACTTTACTTTTAGCGACATTAAGTGTGAGTGCGCGACGCTTAGCAAATAAAGTTAATAATCCTTTATCTAAGCTTGTTATTTCTTTACGTATTTCATTTAAATCTAATTTTTCGCTCACTTTTATTTCCTACTTTGCTATTTGCGCTATTTTGTTTAAAAAAACCTTCCAAAGGAAGGTTTTAACTTAATCAACTTGGTATTAATACTCCACTAGAGCGCTTACTCTAGCGAGCTTGACTGATTTATGTCAATAGTTTCTTTAGACCATTTTTTATTGCAACGGTATTTTATGGGATACATTGGTAAATAATAGTAAAACTGCTAATGGTAGCTACAAACCAAACTAAGCTACGAAGCTTATCAATATCCATCAAATAAAAGATGTTGTATGCCACGCGGGCACATACATGAACTACAGCCAGTAATACTATATTTTCTCCAGTGTGGTGTGTGGCTATTGCTAATAATACGGCGGGAGCAAAAATAATGAGTGATTCAAAAGCATTTTGATGTGCAGCCAATGCGCGAGCGCCAAAACCAGTTAACTTACTTTGTTGTTCCCGTGGATGATTATTATTGTAGCCACCTAGTTTATTCATTGCATAAGCAACAGGGCCCTTCGCTAATAAAGGGAGTAGGGTTGCGATAAATAAACACCAAATTAATGTTGTCATGTTCTTTCCTTATTGTTATTGAATTGTTTTATTCTTTGAATCTATGTTTTATTTAAAACTAATAACTGAGCAAAATCAGTTTATATTTTGTTTTTCCTGGTAAGAAAGGGGAAGCTAACCCTTTTTCCCAATCTTTATGTCCTTTTCCATAGTATGGACTCCAAGGGTGTCCTGCTTGGCTCGTTGGCATATGAAAGATACCTGCTTCTTCATGTCCTGGAGACACTACCATACGCTCTGATGCACCAAAAGCTTTCCCTTGCACTTTTGGCATGTAACTGTCACCAGATAAAGCTTTTGCGGGCATATCTAACCATTTACCAATAAAAGGAACTGATTTACTTAAGGGATGCTTGATTTCTGTGGTATTTTGTTGCCCCCAAGTTGCTTTGTTAAGTGATTGTTTGTCACCAGACTCTAATAGAGTCATATCATCAATAGTTTGCTGTAAAGCTTGGTTGAAAATCGATTGCCAATTACTTAACGGGCGCATTAAAAAGTTATCAGGTTGTTGATTAATTAATTGCCATAATGGTGTTTCAATTTGATGGCGAATACTACGAAAAGTATAAGCATCATCTACATTTTTGAATGTGTCATTTAATTCACTAAAGATTAGGTCACGAGCATTAATACGAAAATTTCTAACAAGACGATAGCTGACTGAGTCTATGTTAGCACTTAATGTTTTATTCTTTGCTTGTTCTAAAGATAAGATGCTTTTCACTTGTTTAAATTGTTTATGCTCAGTTAATGCTTGCTCGTTAAGCACTTCATTTAATAAAAATTCTTGCCAGCGTTTTAAAAACAATGCGCGATTATCTAAACCAATAGCCAATAAAGATTTCTCATCAAATGTTTTAAGCGAAAATAAATCATCACGAATTTGTTTAGCACGCGCACCTAGAGCATAACCGCCATTACCAATTTTTTCTAACATTTCTCCGCCAACAACGCGAGAATTTGCTGTCCATAGTCGATTGTTTTTAGGATTTAGAACACTTGGATACTGCTCTGGTGTTAAATAGCCTTGCCAGCCATTACTTCCGGTATGCCAAAAGGTTGGCGTTTCACCAACTTCGCCAACTTTTTTAGGAATCGGCCCCATAATTGTCCAACCAATATTACCTGACTTATCACCAACCACCATATTTTGGGATGGAATACCGCTGCGTGCAGCAATATCGAATGCTTGAGGCACACTCGTGGCTAGCTCTAATTCCCTTGCGGCAAAATTAACGGCTTGTTTGTCGTGGGCAACCCAACGATAGGCAAGTAATTGACCTTGATGATTTTCACCAATAATCGGCCCCCAAATAGTTTCTTTAATATTTATTTCAACAGGTTGTTCATTTTTTACGGCAATAATTTGTTTGTAATAACTAAAGTCTTTTACACCATTAGGGGTTTTGTATTGTTTACCCTTATTGACTGTTTTAATCTTTATTACATCATTATAGTCGCCATAACTATTAGTGAAGCCCCATGCTATATGGCCATTACTGCCAATTACAATATTTGGTACTCCAGGCAATGTTGCTCCTGTGATTTTTACTTGCTCATTAGCTACAGGGTATTCAAAACTTGCTCTAAACCAAGTATTAGGAACTCGTATACCTAAATGCATATCATTAGCGATAATAGCGCTGCCTGTCGTGCTAATTTCTCCAGATACTCCCCAATTGTTAGAGCCTGGGAATTCATCAGCTTGATATTGCATATCATTAGCGTTTTCAGCAAGCTTAATTACTTTCTCTACATTAGTTAAACGAGCACTCGAGGTTGAAGCTGACGGCCATGCTTCTGTTGGCATGGGTGATGGTTGGTATTGGCTGTTATCAATCGCTGCATCCCAAATACTGCCATTAGAGGTTAAAAAAGCATAAACGTCAGCAGATAAAATGGCTTTCATTAACCCTAAAGTACGTTCACGTTGGCCATCACGATATTGCAAATCAATATACATACTAAAAATAGTTAGAATAGAATCTTCTTCGCTCCATTGAGCAGGCTCTTGTTGAAGTAAAAGGTACTCAAAAGGGTGAGAGCTTATATATTTTAACCCTTGATTTACGCCGCGGGTGTAGGCCTTTAAAAATTCTTTTTGATCTTTAGGTAAATTTCTGACTATTTCTGTCGCTCTTTCCCTGAAACGGTGAATACGAATAGATTTGTCATAATCAAGGGCTACAGAACCAAATAAACTAGATAGCTCACCAGCAGAGTTACGTCTAAGTAAGTCCATTTGAAAAAAACGCTCTTGTGCATGAACGAAACCTGTAGCAACAGCAACATCAAGTCGATTATTTGCTTTTATTGTTACAATACCTTGTTCATCTCGTTCAATCGTTGCGCTTTTAGTTAATCCAAAAACAGTTCTTTTACCATCCAAAATAGGCAAAGCACTGTCTATTTGACTATAAATCCAAGTTATGCCAGAAGCGATAATAAGAGAGCTAACAAGCAATAAAGAAATGATTATTCTTTTGATCATATTAAAGATTATTGAAAATAATAGTGAAATAAATAATAACTGATTAAGACAAACTAACGAAGCTTTTGTTGTTTATATTAAATAATTAATCACGGTAAAATTTAAGTATAAGGTTTTTTTAAAGATCCATAAATTTAAGTTTTAAGATTCATCAATATCATTTAAGTAGACTGATGAGATAAACCTGTTAGGGTTTTTATCATCATTTTTTATTGATAGAATAATACATCAATAAAATTCGGTTGAAAAATTACAATGGCTTCACTTCAAGATCAATTGCTTAAAGCAGGTTTAACCACCAAACAAAAAACACGCCAAGCAAATGCAGATAAACGCAAAAAAAATAAACAACAGCGTAGCGGTGTACAACATGGTGCGACTTTACAAGAACAAGTTAAACAAGGTTTAGCTAAAGCTAAAACAGAAAAAAAAGTAAAGGATAACGCTTTAAATGAGCAAAAAAAGCAGCAGCTTGCAGACAAAGAGCAGCTGTTACGTATTCAACAAATTTTAACTCATCATCAAATAAAAAATGCTCAAGGGGATAATGAATATAACTATACCTTTGGTAGTAAAATCAAAAAGCTTTCTTTAGATAAAGTTACTCATAAGGCACTGGTTAATGGTCGTTTATCTTTGTGCGGTTTAGATGATGTTACTTATATTGTTACTTGTGAAACAGCTGAAAAATTAGCTGAACTAGATGAACATGTTGTGTTAGTACAAAACGATAAAGTAATAGATGAGCAAATTGATGAAGATGATCCTTATGCAGATTATCAAATTCCTGATGATCTGATATGGTAATGGAATTATGACTTATTACATTTACCTATATATATTCATTTGTTTAATCGAACACTTGCATTACGGCTAGTTCATGGTATTTTCTTTGCTAATTTTAATTATTCATAATTTAAGGAATTTCCATGCCAAAGGCTAGCGATATAAAGAAAAACGCTGCAATAGAACACAATGGTAAAGTATTAATCGTTCGAGATATTACTCGTTCTGTACCTCAGGGTAGAGCCGGCGGTAGTTTATACCGTATGCGCTTATACGATGTGGTAACTGGCGCAAAAGTAGATGAAACCTTTAAAGCGGAAGATATGTTGAACTTTGCTGACTTAAGCCGCCGCCCATCAATGTTTTCATACATCGATGGTGATGAGTATGTTTTTATGGATAATGAAGATTACACTCCTTACAACTTGAACAAAGAGAGTATCAGTGATGAACTCTTATTTATTAATGAAGATACCCAAGGTATGTCAATAATAATTGTTGATGATGTACCTGTAGCGGTAGATCTTCCTTCAAGTGTTGACTTAATTATCACTGAAACTGACCCGTCAATTAAAGGCGGTAGTGCTACTGCGCGTACTAAACCTGCAATTCTTTCAACAGGTTTAACTGTACAAGTACCAGAGCATATTTCTACAGGTGATAAAATAAAAGTAAATACTGAAGATCGTAAATTTATGGGTCGTGCAGAATCTAAATAATCACCTTCACTGCCCAAAGTAAAAATAGATACAGGCCAAATATGACTAATAATCTTGAATATCCTATTGGTACTTTAGGGCAAAAATGGAACGAAGTTGATAAAAAAAAATGGTTCGAACAACAAACGATAAAACGTTCGTATAAAGATGAGGTTATTAGTAAAATTGAAGTATTGGCTCCTTCTTTTGATATTATAAAATACGGAGCATTATCAATTGATGAGCAGCGATATCCATTATTTGCATTAAAAAGCAAAAATTGGCAAAGCGATAAAAAAACTATTTTGGTAACAGGTGGTGTTCATGGCTATGAAACTAGTGGTGTACAAGGTGCACTTCGCTTTTTAGAGAACGAAATTAATAATCACCTCTTAAATAAAAAAGCAAATTATAGCCAGTTTTTTAATTTATTAGTTATCCCTTGTGTTAGCCCTTGGGGTTACGAAACGATT
>JADGDH010000279.1 GCA_016745015.1 Colwellia sp. | reverse complement strand
ACAGATTCAACAAATAAACAAAAACAAGCAAACCCAGAGGTGTTTTTTCAAATATTACATCAATGCCAAGCACTTAAAGTAATTTGGCCTGAATTAGATATATTATGGGGCATACCTAATCCTGCCCAATGGCATCCTGAAATTTGCAGTGGTGTACATACCATGATGGTATTGCAGCAAGCCGTGTTACTGACAAAAAACAATAAAAACAAAACAGCTATCCGTTTTGCTGCTTTATGTCACGACCTTGGTAAAGGCTTAACGGCAAGCGAGCATTGGCCAAGCCATCGCGGACATGAAAAAGCTGGGTTACCTTTAGTAGAAAAAATATCCAAACAACTTAAAATACCCACTTATTGTAAGCAGTTGGCCTTAAAAGTATGTGAACATCATTTACATTGTCATAAAGCGTATCAACTAAAGCCGAGTACATTGTTAAAAATTTTCAATCAACTTGATGTCTGGCGAAAACCTCAAGAATTTGATGATTTCCTTATTGCCTGTAAAAGTGACTTTCTAGGTCGCCTTGGTTTTGAGAACCGCCCTTATCCACAAGAAGAATATTTGAAAAAGGCTATGCTAGCCGCCTCTCAAGTCAATGCTAAAATTTTTGTTGAACAAGGATTACAAGGGATTGAAATAAAGGAAGCAATAGCAAAAGCACGTTTAAATACTATAAAAAAAATTAAAGATGAATATAAAATGAGTTAAGCTCAATTTAACTATATTTCTACTTCAACAATGGCTTTAGCATGCCTTCTAAGCCATTCAATTTTATTTCATACATTAAAGCAAGCTGCTCGCCTAACTTCCCTTCAGGAAAACCCTTACCGTGAAACCAAACTAAATAAGGTTCAGGAAGTTGTAATAATTTTCGTCCTGAATACTTGCCAAAAGGCATAGTTTGGTTAACCGCTTCAATCAATGCTTGTTGGTTTGCTATCACTAATTTATTCTCTTTTTTTGGACGTATTATCGTCAATTGGTTACTGGTTTGACATAAAATTGTCATAGAGCAAGCTTATACTAAAAAACTCTATGACTCTTTCTACTTACATAAGGAAATACTATGTCAATTATCAGAAAACGTAGCGCAGCTCACAAAAGCTACCTTCCTAATAGCGCTCGTGATAATCAATATATTTTGGCAGAATTTACTATTACGGATGAACTGATTCAGCGTTTTTCATTGCCATCTTACGCACCAAAAAACGCTAAAGCCAATGACTTTTACAGATTTTATCAGAAACTAACTAAAATTTTACTCAATTTGTCCGAGCTTTATAACATAGATAATTGCCAATTCATTGCTAATGATAAGCTCGCTAGAGTACGGTTTAATCAAGAAATGCATCAGTGGCAAACGAATCAACAAATTCTATTTTTTTATAACCCAGAAGCTCATCAGTTAAAAAAGTCCTTTTTTGATGCGAATAAACGTGCAAAAAAAGTATCATTATTATTTTTAACTTCAGGTCAAAATATTCGAGAAAAATCAGCTAAATTTCATGAGAAAGTTTCACAATTAGTACGCGCCTACGCTAAAGAAATTGTAATTGATGAAGGTGATATTCGCTTACGTGACCATCAACATATTACCTACGACCTGTTTGCTAAACATAAACCTACCATTAAAAACAATAACTTAAAAGCTCAAGCTCATAAACTTAGACCAATTATAAAACGTTATAAAAGCCAGCAAGTTACATTACCAGAATTTCATTGCGCAATGACTTATGCAGTTGTTAATCTACCCATATCAAATAAAATCCTTAATAAGGTAGAGATAGAGCTAAAC
>JADGDH010000278.1 GCA_016745015.1 Colwellia sp. | reverse complement strand
AAGTGATTAATAAACCATTAAATATGCATGTAGAAAGTTGGTTGAAAGTAATTCAAACATCTTTAGTGAAATCAAATTTAGTTAATGTTGCAGCATAGAGCACACGCATTATTCTTTTCCACAACACTGTTTAAATTTCTTACCTTTCTTCATCGACCAAGCGGTTGGGTAATGATTACAAGGGCACAGTTCTTTGCGTTTTACTTTAGCTAGCTCACAATGTTCAATAATATCACCATCAATATATCGCCATTGTAAATATTGATCTTCCTCGCTTTCCAATATAAAGCGTGAGTTTTCTCTTAACTCGCATAACGTGTTGTCAGTAATATAAAAAGCTGAAAATTCAACAAACTGCTCAGAAAATTCACTTCTTATGATGTTACTGTTCTTGTTATTACTGCTAACTTTATTGCTATATGAATGAACTTGAAGTGCAATCCACACACAGGCTTTGCTCCAATCACTAATATCTTTTACAGACTGCGAAGCTCGGCTACTTTTAGCATAGGTATCATAAATATATTGGCTATTCCCAATAACATAAGCACTAAAACGAGAACGCATTAATTGCTCAGGCGTTTGTGGAAAAGCTTGTTGTTTAGTGTCTGGTTTAGTTTCTTGATCGGTTTTGTGACTAATAAAAACCTGGCAACAAGTAGAAAATTTTTCATTAGAACCACAAAAACATTTTTTATTTAATGTCATAATAACTGGTTGAATAAGCATTAATAGTTTGTAAAAAGTATTTTATCATAAAAGGATTGGTCGCAAAAATAAGGTAACTGGTAGTTTTTCCTTACACTTTTATAGTAAATTCAAATACTCTATTTATTTCTATTAGCCGTAAGTGTATTGATCAAAACTTGTTTGATAAGTATAACTGTTTATATTCAAATAAATTCAATCCATAACTGAATTATTTATCTCAAATTATCACTTGAAATTATTCACCTAAATTAAGAACTATAAATTTATGAAATTAAACTTAATAGCTGCTTTAAGTATTTCTTTAGTTGCTTGTGTAAGTACCGAAAATACAACACAAATTAACTCTGAGCCATCAATAAAGCAAAGTACTGCTTTAGCACTGGTAACTAGTGCTAAATCAATAAAAACTGCGGATAAAATCATTACGTTAGAGCAGATTATGGCTGATCCTGATTGGTTTGGCCGTGCTCCTGAATCTTGGTATTGGGGCGACGATAGTAATACTGTTTTTTATCAACAAAAACAGCTAGGCAATCCGTTAAGAGATCTATGGGTTAAAAGTTTAAATCTAAATGAAGAAGCGAATCAGGTTAACTTGGACGAACACCATATTGTTACTGATAAAAATGCTAAGAAGAATAGTGATAACAGCCTTGAAGTTTATAGTTTTAAAGGGAATATATTTGTTAAAGATATTACTAATAAATCAGTAAAACAAATTACTTACACTTCAGCGAATGAAAGTGAAGCATTGTTTTTAACGAATGGTAAAATAGCTTATCGTGTAGACAATGTTTTTTATTCACACGATTTAAAAACAGGGCAAATAGTTGAATTAGCCAATTTACAAATGGCTGAAAAACCCAAAGGAATTGAAGCACCAACAAGCTACTTAGCGAAAGAGCAACACAAGCTCATTAATTATATTGCGTTACAACAGCGTAATAGTGAATTAAAAGCGCAGCAAAAAGAAAAGTTGGCTGAACAAAATACCACTATCACAACAACAAAGTATTATTTTGGCAAAGACAACCGTGTTAGCCACGCTAGTTTATCACCAACAGGCGATAAACTATTAGTCAGTATCACT
>JADGDH010000277.1 GCA_016745015.1 Colwellia sp. | reverse complement strand
GCGATTCATTATTTCAATTGGTATAATTACATTATTGTTCATCTTGATGAATTCCGCTACCATCATTAAGTAATTGAATTAATGAATTTACATCAAGTAAGGCACACATTTTATCTTTTACCAAACCCGCTAACCAAGGGCGTTTACTTGGCGTGTCTAACCACTTCACTTCATCTTGCTTTAAAACAACGGTATCAACTAAGTTTTCAGCAGTTAACCCCCAAGCGGTATCACTCAACATAATAACATATTGATAGTTTAACGAACTTTTCATTTTTTCGTCACATTTTTCAGGCATAACCCACATAGCAGTGTCGACTACATTAATTTTATCATCACGATAAAGCATCACGCCTTTGAACCAATCAGGTTTCCCCATTAAAGCAGTCGTTTTTTTAATTTTATGAATACCACCTAACTCAATTAAAGGTACTGCGACCGTCAAACCACCCACATTAAAAAATAATGCTTGAAAGTCTCCTTGGCGATAAGGTTTTGACTTTTTAGGTATAATATTCCCTGTTTTTTTAGGGGTAACTAAAGGTTCAGCTGTATTTATCTCAACCGTATCGTTAATAACTGTTTCTTTAACTTCAAGCTCGACGTTAACATTTTTCAATAACGTTTCTAAACGTTTATCTTCAACAGGTTTACTATTAGTTCGAGCTCCTAATTCATGCTTACTACTTATTTCCATGAGAGGTTCATCTGTCAACAATTCTGACAAATAGTTCTTCATTACTTTTTTACTTGCTGCAAGTGGTTTTGCCATTTATTTGGTACTTCTTTGAGGTAGCTTCAATAAATAATCTAATAAACCTTTATAAGCAAAGACTCCCCGAGAGTTTGCTGCAAAATGAGACGGTACTTTTTGTGCTAGACTAGCATTCCTAAAATTAGTGTCGATTGGAATAACGCTTGGCCACACCTTTTCTTGATAGTTTTCTTGTAATTGTTGGTAAGCCAAAAGTGATGCCTTAGTTCGCTTGTCAAACATGGTTGGCACAATGGTATATTTAAAAGGCTTATCATGTTCTCCTTGCATTATGTCCATTGTTTTTATCATACGATCTAAACCCTTTAATGCTAAAAACTCTGTTTGTACAGGTACTATTATTTGATCTGATGCCGCGAGGGCATTTACCATAAGTACACCGAGTACAGGCGGGCAATCCATCAAAACATAATCATAATGCTGTGATACTTTTAACATAGCTTTTTTTAAAACTAAGCCCATGCCAGCTTTCGCGCCTAGTGATCGGTCTAGCGTTGCTAAGGCCATTGTAGCAGGCAGAATATCAATATTTTCGTATTGAGTAGGACATAAGCTTTGTAAAATTTGCTCTTTTGATGATACTTTAATAAATAAATCATAAACACTTAAGTCTAAATCTTCCGACTCAATACCAAAATAATAACTTAATGAGGCATGCGGATCCGTATCAACTAACAATACCTTCTTCCCACACTCAGCTAATAAACCAGCTAAAGCAATAGTAGTCGTAGTTTTACCTACCCCACCTTTTTGATTTGCTACCGCCCAAACTTCCAAATGCTATTCCTAATATATTTATATGATTAAATTTATACCGCTAATTATTGCTATCATTTTTTTGTTTGCTACTTTCAGCAACACTTTCATCTCTGGTCGTTATTCTAATACCACCATTAGGTAGGCGAATGACTTTGATCTCATCCGTTTTTCCTCTAGGCTCAACCACTTTAGTTATCGCTTCAACATCTTTGACACTAATTGTTGGTGTTTTCAATAAGTTTGACTTTTCTAAGCCATATTTTGAAATGGCTA
>JADGDH010000276.1 GCA_016745015.1 Colwellia sp. | reverse complement strand
AAGTGATTAATAAACCATTAAATATGCATGTAGAAAGTTGGTTGAAAGTAATTCAAACATCTTTAGTGAAATCAAATTTAGTTAATGTTGCAGCATAGAACACACTCATTGTTCTTTTCCACAACATTGTTTAAATTTCTTACCTTTTTTCATCGACCAAGCAGTTGGGTAATGATTACAAGGGCACAGTTCTTTGCGTTTTACTTTAGCTAGCTCACAATGTTCAATAATATCACCATCAATATATCGCCATTGTAAACGTTGATTTTTACCCTTTGTTCCATTTTCTAATATACTGTTCTGTAATGTAACGCTCTCCAATATAAAGCGTGAGTTTTCTCTTAACTCGCATAACGTGTTGTCAGTAATATAAAAAGCTGAAAATTCAACAAACTGCTCAGAAAATTCACTTCTTATGATGTTACTGTTCTTGTTATTACTGCTAACTTTATTGCTATATGAATGAACTTGAAGTGCAATCCACACACAGGCTTTGCTCCAATCACTAATATCTTTTACAGACTGCGAAGCTCGGCTACTTTTAGCATAGGTATCATAAATATATTGGCTATTCCCAATAACATAAGCACTAAAACGAGAACGCATTAATTGCTCAGGCGTTTGTGGAAAAGCTTGTTGTTTAGTGTCTGGTTTAGTTTCTTGATCGGTTTTGTGACTAATAAAAACCTGGCAACAAGTAGAAAATTTTTCATTAGAACCACAAAAACATTTTTTATTTAATGTCATAATAACTGGTTGAATAAGCATTAATAGTTTGTAAAAAGTATTTTATCATAAAAGGATTGGTCGCAAAAATAAGGTAACTGGTAGTTTTTCCTTACACTTTTATAGTAAATTCAAATACTCTATTTATTTCTATTAGCCGTAAGTGTATTGATCAAAACTTGTTTGATAAGTATAACTGTTACCATGATACATTAACCTTAATTCTTTCTTTGAATTCAAGATACTATAAATTTATGAAATTAAAATTAATAGCTGCTGCTTTAAGTATTTCTTTAGTTGCTTGCGTAAGTACCGAAAATACAACACAAATTAACTCTGAGCCATCAAAGAAGCAAAGTACTGCTTTAGCACTTGTAACTAGTGCTAAATCAATAAAAACTGCGGATAAAACCATTACGTTAGAGCAGATTATGGCTGATCCTGATTGGTTTGGCCGTGCTCCTGAATCTTGGTATTGGGGCGACGATAGTAATACTGTTTTTTATCAACAAAAACAGCTAGGCAATCCGTTAAGGGATCTATGGGTTAAAAGTTTAAATCTAAATGAAGAAGCTAATAAGGTTAACTTGGACGAACACCATATTGTTACTGATAAAAATGCTAAGAAGAATAGTGATAACAGCCTTGAAGTTTATAGCTTTAAAGGGAATATATTCGTTAAAGATATTACTAATAAATCAGTAAAACAAATTACTTACACTTCAGCGAATGAAAGTGAAGCATTGCTTTTAACTAGTGGGAAAATAGCTTATCGCGTAGACAATGTTTTTTATTCACACGATTTAAAAACAGGGCAAATAGTTGAATTAGCCAATTTAAAAATGGCTGAAAAACCCAAAGGAATTGAAGCACCAACAAGCTACTTAGCGAAAGAGCAACACAAGCTTATTAATTATATTGCGTTGCAACAGCGTAATAGTGAATTAAAAGCGCAGCAAAAAGAAAGGTTGGCTGAACAAAACACCACTATCACAACAACAAAGTATTATTTTGGCAAAGACAACCGTGTTAGCCACGCTAGTTTATCACCAACAGGCGATAAACTATTAGTCAGTATCACT
>JADGDH010000275.1 GCA_016745015.1 Colwellia sp. | reverse complement strand
GCCGTAGTAAGCATCCTGCCATAACAAGTAGCAGCATAGGACGTCCAATGCTCCGCACTTCGTGCTCCACATTGGCCGCCCATGTGCTTGGCGTTAGGCCATGAGAGAGTTCTCTGAACTACAGAAGTTATACACTTTTATCTAGAAAATTTGTAAAGGTTAATAAAAATGGAAAATGAGTCGAATGGACTTTTTTTTATTAAAGCTGAGTATGATGGTGAATTATGTCTTTTAATCGATATTCAAGGCGTAGGTCCTTGGAAGTTTACTGCTAATAAATTAGTTGAAGGAAAAGAAGAATCTGTTGGAATAGAAATTGATATTGATAAAATTAGATTTCCTAGCATATCGGCAATTTCAGATCGTGATAATTTACATAAACTCATATTTTTTCATTTAACGAACGCTCTATTTACAAGTCGATTTGACGGTGGTAAATCACGCTTACATACTGGGTTTGGTGTCAAAAATGGAGGAATTGATGGGCTACTTAACTCTCCCGAAGACTTAGGTGAGAAGCCACTTTTAGACACCTTATTTGAAAGAGTAAGAAAACGAGAAGTTGATTGGTCAACATATTTCTATTTTTGTTCACTTGATACAAACGATAAGCAAGGCATCGGTATTGATATTATGCATCCGGATCAATGCCATCTATTTTTTATTCCTATTACAAGTTACTCAATGGAAGATGGAGGAACATATTTCAGTCTCGATTTAACCTTAACGGAGCTTGTGGCTCAAGGTAAAGGTGTTGAATTAGAAGTAAATGATACCGGTAATAAAATAAATGCAGAAAAAACAACAGCCGATGAGATAAAGACTATGTCAAATATACCAGATGGAATGATTACAATTGAGCACTTTTCAAAATTGAAAGGTACTTCACCTGAAAAGATAATTTCAATGGTTCGTGATGGTTTTTATATTGGTCGTAAAGTCGGTGACGATTGGTTTATTGACGCATCAGAAGCGAATAGTAATCCAAAAATAAAATCCAAAAATAAAGTCAGTGTTAGTTTATCTAAAGATGGAAGTGTTAATGAAGTAATAGTAACTGATATTCAAATGTCATTTATTTCAATGGTTGTTTTTATGGTTAAGTGGGTACTTGCATCTATTCCTGCTTTTATTATTCTTGCAATAATAGGATCAATTATCACGACTATTTTTTTGGGTGCCCTACGTGGTTCGGCGGGATAGCTATTGTAAATGTAGGCCTAACCAAAAGCTCAAACGGACAAAATATGCTGTCATCCTTTTTGCAAAAACACGCAAAAAAGCTGCCATCAAATTTTGCCGCATAGCTAGGCGTTATGGCCTTTTAGAGCATTAGTATTAGCTTGTAAGTTTTACGGAATTAACTAGAAAATATTAATAGTATTTTGCGTTCAATGTTTGAATGATAATGATCGACATTAAGTACTCAGTCATTCGTCAAATTCATCGGTTATCCTTGATGATTATGATTGAAAAACAAAGAAATGATGATTTTAAACCCTATTAAGGGCATGAAAAAACATCAAAGAAATTAAGATCAAAAAACACTATGGGCATGGTGCTAAACGTCTAATTTCAATAGCCGTAGTAAGCACCCTGCCATAACAAGTAGCACCATTCGACAGCTTTAAACTTTGGCAAAAACACGCCAAACCTTAAAGCTGCAAATGTGCAAGGCGTTAGTGGCGCAAGGCCTCAAGTTTTAGCTGTTAAGGTTTTGGGTAACCGCTCAGCTGATTCTACTTTTCATCGTATGAATTGAGTGTTGTAATAGTTTGCAAAAATACGTTCTTAAGGGTGGTCGCGTTGTTTAA
>JADGDH010000136.1 GCA_016745015.1 Colwellia sp. | reverse complement strand
GCTTTTGAAACCAATGACTTAGCAAGAATTCCCGCTTATTCAGGTGAACCTGTAAATATGTTGGTGGTTATTGACACTGAAGGTGTTTATTTGGGTGCTAAAGTGCTTGAACACCATGAACCGATTATTTTAGCAGGTATTCCCGAAACTAAACTACATGCTTTTGCTGATCAATATAACGGTTTACATGTGAGTGACCGATTAAAAGTAGGTGGTAACCAAACTGAAGGTGTTGTGCATATTGATGGCCTTTCGGGAGCAACGGTTACAGTAATGGTGATGAATGTTGCCATTGTTAAAGCGGCAAAACTAGCTGCTATTTCTCTTGGTATTATTAGTGCAAGTCAAGAAGCTATTCAGCCCATGGGTACTATTTATCCAGAGGTATATGAAAAAGCAGATTGGACAATGCTTACGGGTAATGGTGCTATTCGAAAACTATACCTTAACAGAAAAACAGTTGATGAAGCCTTTGTTGGCACAGATGCTGAGCATGTAGATGAAGCATCACTCGATCAAAAACAAGATATGTTTGCTGAAATATTTTTTGCTCAAGTAAATATTCCTACTGTTGGTAGAAATTTGCTGGGTGACAGTGAATATGAATACTTAATGTCACAGTTAAAGCCAGGTGAGCATGCACTTGCTTTAATGGGGAAAGGCTATTCCTTTAAAGGCTCAGGTTATGTGCGTGGGGCTATTTTTGATCGCATTCAAATATTACAAAATGGTGATGCTTTTGCTTTTAGAGATTTAGATCATAGCCGCTTGCCTGATATTTATATTGAGGGAGCGCCAAGGTTTAGTGAACGATCAATTTTTATTATTCGTGAACATCATAAATTTAACCCAGCATCAGATTGGCAATTAGAGCTATTAGTTCGACGTCAAACAGGCCCATTAGAAAGTATATTCACTAGCTTTAAAGCAGACTACCATACGTTAGATCAATATGTTGATCGTCCACCTTTGATAATGCCTGAGCCTGAGTTATCTCTGGCACAGCAAGTATGGAAAGAGAAAAATACTGAAGTGGTTATCTTGGTGATTTTACTCATTATTGTGGTGATGAGTTTATTCTTTCAAGATATTTTAGTTCGTCACCCAACCTTTATGCATAATTTCCGTCATTTATTCTTGATTGTTACCGTCGTATTTATTGGTTGGTCTTGGGGTGGTCAGCTATCTGTAGTTAATGTATTTACTTTTCTACAAGCCTTTATGTCTAGTTTTTCTTGGGACTTATTCCTACTGGACCCAGTAATCTTTATTTTGTGGGGAGCAGCAGCAGTAACGATGATTTTATGGGGACGTGCTGTTTATTGTGGTTGGTTATGTCCGTTTGGTGCGCTGCAAGAATTAATGAATATATTTTCTCGTTATATAAAAATTCCACAATTTGAATTGCCTTGGGCTGTGCATGAACGTTTGTGGGCAATTAAGTACTTAATTTTATTGGCACTCTTTGGCTTGTCAATGGAGTCGTTATCGCTTGCCGAGCAGTTTGCTGAAGTTGAGCCATTTAAAACAACCTTTTTATTGAAGTTTGATCGTGAATGGCCGTTTGTTTTGTATGCATCTGTATTGCTGATTATTAATATTTTCAATCGTAAGTTTTTCTGTCGTTATTTATGTCCATTAGGTGCAGCGTTATCAACCAGTAATAGTATTCGTTTGTTTAGTTGGTTACGTCGTCGTCCAGAGTGTGGTCAACCTTGTAAAACGTGTGCTAAAGAATGTGAAATTCAAGCAATTGATCCTGATGGTGTTATTAACATGCGTGAATGCCATTACTGTCTTGATTGCCAGGTAACGTATTTTAATGAAGAGAAATGCCCGCCGCTTAAAAAGTTGGCACGTAAGAAAGCGAAATACAAAGAAACAGAAATAAAAGTAAAAGAAGTTGCATAACTTGTATTTAGAAAATATGTATTTAGAGACATTCAACCAATTTTAAAAAAGAAAACTGGAGAAAAGCAATGAGTAATGAAGATCAAAAAAATAATGAAGTCGAATTAGATAATGAAGATCGCCGAAAGTTTTTCGGTAAAACGGCACTCATTGGTGCTGGAGTTGTTGCTGCCCCAATGACTGCTGCAATGTTTGCAGCAACCGCTAAAGCAAAAGCCTCAGAAGCTGGCAATAGCCATGTTGTTCATCCAGGTGAATTAGATGAATATTATGGTTTTTGGTCAGGTGGTCACTCAGGTGAAGTACGCATTATGGGTATCCCATCAATGCGTGAATTAATGCGTATCCCTGTTTTTAACACTGATTCAGCTACTGGTTGGGGTTTAACCGACGAAAGTAAACGTATTAAAGGCGAAAGTGCTGACATCATGATGGGTGATTCACATCATCCACACATGAGTATGACAGACGGCCGTTACAACGGTAAATATGTGTTTATTAACGACAAAGCAAACTCTCGTGTCGCTCGTATTCGTTGTGATGTGATGAAGTGTGATAAAATGATCACTGTTCCTAATATACAGGCTGTTCATGGTTTACGTGTTCAAAAAGTACCTCATACGAAGTATGTTTTTTGTAATGGTGAATTCGAAATTCCAATGAATAATGACGGTAAAGACAGCATGAAAGATGTTAGTACTTACCGTTCGTTATTTAACGTTATCGATGCTGAAAAAATGGAAATAGCTTTCCAAGTAATGGTTGACGGTAACTTAGATAATACGGATGCAGATTACGATGGTAAATACTTCGCCTCTACTTCATATAACTCAGAAATGGGCATGAACTTAGGTGAAATGATTGCTTCTGAGCGTGATCACGTTGTGGTATTTAATATTGCACGTTGTGAAGCAGCCGTTAAAGCGGGTAAATTTAAAACATACAATGGTAACAATGTACCAGTAGTTGATGGCCGTAAAGGTTCTGAATTAACACGTTACATTCCAATTCCAAAATCTCCACACGGCATTAATACTTCACCAGATGGTAAGTACTTTATGGTTAATGGTAAGTTATCGCCTACAGTATCAATTATCCAAATTGATAAATTAGATAGCTTATTTTCTGATAAAATCAAACCTCGTGACACTGTTGTAGGTGAGCCAGAGTTAGGTTTAGGGCCACTACATACTGCTTTTGATAACAAAGGGCATGCTTTTACAACATTATTCTTAGATAGCCAAGTTGCTAAATGGAATATTGAAGAAGCTATTCAAGCTTATCAAGGTAAAAAAGTTAACTATATTCGTCAAAAGCTTGATGTGCATTACCAGCCAGGTCATAACAGTACGTCATCTGGTGAAACCCGTGACGCTGATGGTAAATGGTTAGTAGTATTATCTAAATTCTCTAAAGATAGATTCCTACCTGTTGGCCCATTAAAACCAGAAAATGATCAGTTAATTGATATTTCTGGTGATACCATGAAACTCGTACATGATGGCCCAACATTTGCTGAACCACATGACGGCACCATCATTCACCGCTCTAAAGTGAAGACTAAAAAAGTTTGGACTCGTGATGATTCTATTTTTGCTGAAACTTTAGCTATCGCTAAAAGAGATGGTGTTGATACCATGAGCGATAACAAAGTTATTCGCGACAAAAAAGATCCTAAGAAAGTACGTGTTTACATGACGTCAGTTGCACCAACGTATGGACTAGAATCATTTAATGTTAAGTTAGGTGATGAGGTTACCGTTATTGTAACTAACCTTGATATGGTTGAAGATGTAACACATGGTTTCTGTATGACTAACCACGGTGTTCAAATGGAGGTTAGTCCTCAACAGACTTCCTCTATTACTTTTACAGCGAACAAGCCAGGTGTGCAGTGGTATTACTGTAATTGGTTCTGTCACGCTTTACATATGGAGATGCGTGGAAGAATGTTGGTTGAAGCATAAATTTATTTGAGAGTGATTTGGCAGAATCAGAACTGGTTCTGTCATGCACTCATGCAAGTTAAGCATGGAAAAATGAATTTAAAGGTTGTATAAATTAACCTGTTGTCATCCTCGTGGTGTGTTAATCGAGGATCTCAGAATTGATGCACCAGATTCCGTATAAGAGACTTACGGAATGACGGCTCTATAATTGAAGTTTTAAAAAGCTCAATATTGCAAAGATATTGAGCTTTTTTCTTTTTATTTAATTAAGATCAACAGACAAATAAGTAAAAATGTTATGCTGTTACAATGTTAAAACTTAGTGATGAATTTTCCTTGTTATTTACGAAAGAACAACAACCCTTGCTATTGATATTATTAATTTTTATATTTAGTTTTAGCCAGTCTTTATTTGCAGAAGAATTTTCTGTAACTACCACTGATGACTTGCAACAAATTCTTGATACTAGCCAAAATGGTGACATTCTTACGTTGAGCGCAGGTCGTTATTTAGGTAACTTTATTGTTACTAAGCAAATAACGTTGCGTGGTAAAAAAGGTAGTATTATTGATGCTCAAGGGCAAGGACATGCCATTACTTTAAAAAATTCTCATATTACTATTGATAACTTGAGTATTGTTAACTGGGGGCATGATCTTACCGAGCAAAATTCAGGTATTTATTCTCATGAAAAAATAGATAATGAAAAAGCGGTAGGTATAGTGATTAAAAACAATACCTTATCAGGAGATGGTTTTGGTATTTGGCTAAATTATGTTACTAAGTCAAAAATATACAATAATAAGGTTAAAGGTAACTTAGCATTACGCTCTGCTGACAGAGGCAATGGCATTCAAGTGGCGAATGTGACTCATAGCCATGTATTTAATAATGAAACACATGAAGTACGTGATGGTATTTACGTTATTTCTAGTCAAAACAACTTGATAGAAGCAAATACCATGCATGATTTACGGTACGGTATTCATTACATGTATTCTTATGATAATACAGTTAAAGAAAATATTGCATATAACACTCGTGCAGGCTATGCCTTAATGAGTTCTCGTCGTTTAACTATTACAGGTAATAAAACGACAGATAGTGAAGATTATGGTTTTTTATTAAATTTTATTACTAAATCAACCTTTAATAATAATCATATTAAGAATGTTTGGACTAAGCCTGAAAATAAGGTGCTAGGCCGTGATGGTAAAGGTTTGTTTGTTTACAATTCAGGCTACAACACTTTAGAAGGTAATATTGTTGATACGACTGAAATAGGCATTCATTTAACGGCGGGTTCAGAAAATATAAAAATTTACGGTAACAGTTTTATTAATAATCCTACCCAAGTGAAGTACGTATCAAATAAAAAACAAGAATGGAGCAAGGATGGACTAGGTAATTACTGGAGTAACTACCTTGGTTGGGATATGAACAATGATGGCGTAGGTGATACTATTTTTGAACCTAATGACGGTATTGATAAATTAGTATGGCAGTACCCTGAAATGAAAATGATTATGGACAGCCCCGCTATTTTAATTTTACGCTGGGTGCAAAAACAGTTTCCTGTTTTAAAACCGCCAGGAGTAAAAGATAGCTACCCGTTAATGAAACCTCACTTTTCTCAAGCTAATTTTCGTGAAAAAGAAGTAGCATCAGATAATCAAGCAAAAGCAGAGCTTTTGCAGGAAGACAAATTATGAATACTCCGTTAGTCTCGCTAGTTGAGGCAGGAAAAGCTTATGGTAAATTAGACGCCTTAAGTGCAATGACTATGTCATTAAATGAAGGCGAAGTGCTTGGCTTGTTTGGTCATAATGGTGCAGGTAAAACCACCATGATGAAGCTGATACTTGGTGTTATCTCACCAAGTTCAGGAAAAGTAGACGTTATGGGAGTAGCACCTGATTCAAAAGAGGCATGGCATTGTCGTAGTAAGGTTGGTTATTTACCTGAAAATGTTAGCTTTTATGAACAATTAACAGGTTTAGAAGTACTTACTTATTTTGTTAAGCTTAAAGGTTTTTCTAATAAAGATGCTAAAAAGCAGTCTATAGGTTTATTAGAGCAAGTGGGTATTACGCATGCAATGAGGCGTCAAGTAAAAACGTATTCAAAAGGCATGCGCCAACGGCTTGGTTTAGCGCAAGCATTTATTGGCGAACCAAAATTATTATTACTTGATGAGCCAACTGTAGGCTTAGATCCTATTGCCACCCGAGACTTTTATAAAACGGTTGATCAACTTAAATCGAAAGGCTCAAGTGTTATTTTATGCTCTCATGTTTTGCCAGGAGTAGAGCAGCATATTGACCGAGCAATGATTTTGTCTTCTGGAAAGTTACTAGCAATGGGAAGCTTAAGCGAGTTACGCCAACAAGCCGCTTTACCTGTTGTTATTAAACCTAAATTTCTCAAAAAAGATGAATTAAATAGTGTTATAGCACAAGATACAAAATTAAATAGTTTTCTAGCCAATGCTTGCCAGGATACTTTGCTTGTGCCTGAGCATGAAAAGCTTAGCGTATTGAAACAGTTACTTAATTTAGATGGTCTTGATGACATTCATGTTGAGTCAGCCAATTTAGAGCAAGTTTATCAGCATTTTCTTTCTTTACATGAAAATAAACATAAGCAAATAGGAGGGCAAGGCTAATGAAACAAATATTTACTGTGGCCAGCAAAGAATTTCATGATGGTTTAAGAAACCGCTGGTTGGTTTCTATCACGCTCATTTTTGCGCTGCTTTCTATTGGTCTAACATATTTTGGTGCAGCGGCATCAGGTGCTGTTGGTGTTGCTTCGTTGTCAACTACAGTAGCAAGCTTAGCTAGCCTTGCTGTTTTTCTAATTCCATTAATTGCCTTGCTGCTTAGCTATGACAGTTTTGTTGGCGAGCAAGAAAGTGGCACATTATTGTTATTACTAACGTACCCATTGAGTAAAAGCCAGTTATTACTAGGTAAATTTATTGGTCAGGGCGGTATTATAGCACTTGCCACTCTACTTGGTTTTGGCGCTTCAGCTATGTTGCTATATTTTCAACTTGGCGATACTGCTATTCTTAGCGCTTTTGGTTTGTTTATTATTAGCGCCATTTTATTGGGTTTGAGTTTTACTGCTATTTCTTATTTAATTAGCTTATCGGTTAGTGAGAAATCGAAAGCAGCAGGATTCGCTTTGATCACTTGGTTTTTGTTTGCTTTAGCCTTTGACTTAGCTTTACTTGCTTTATTGGTAGGCGTTGAAGAAGGTGTAACGCAACAAGGTTTAACACAATTGATGATGTTAAACCCTACCGATATTTTCCGACTAGTTAACTTAGCAGGGTTAGAAAGTAGCGATGTTAATGGCGCATTAGCTGTCGC